>JAGCFC010000022.1 GCA_017650325.1 Salinivirgaceae bacterium
GGCCGTGGCCACGTATGCGTACATAGCCTGTTCAGGCATATAGACGCGTTGGTTGCGCGACAGAACGCCCTTCAGGTCAGGTTTCTCAAGATAGGCGGTCAGAGCCGAGCGGAAGCCCATTTCCTTGCGTTCGGGGTCGAACACAATGCCCGATTTTCCGTTGTATAGCGATTCGCGCACCTCGTCAAGATTCTTGCCGATGCACGAGTAAATTCCCATTCCAGTTATTACAACTCTCTTTTTCATAATTCAAATTGTTTGAACGGCCTGCCTCATTGTGGCCATATTTGTTTTATATCTGTCTATAGTGTTGATTATCTGATTAAAATACTTTGCATTCGACGATTCCTTATCAGTTTTCAAATCGATAGTGGTGTTGAGTAGATAGCGCACGCTGTCGCACATTCGCTCAAACTCGTCGAGCAGCTCGAACAGGTTCTGTTGGTTCAGCTTGTAATAATGCCGACGGCCGCTCTCGACAACCGCCACACGGCATTCGGACACCAGACGGCGTAAAACCACGCTTGCCGAGCCCTTGCTGATTTTCAAGCGGTTAATAATCTCGTCGAACGATAGTTCCTCGCGGTCCGATACCGACAACAGCCCGATAATCCTGCCTGCAATTGGTTGGAAACCAATCGATTCAAAGTAGGATCCAAATCGGTCTATTAGTTGGTCTTGTCCCGATAAACGTTCGTTGTCCAGCATTGTAATGATGCTTTTTCGACTGCAAAAGTAGCAATTTTTATTTAGTTTAATCGCGATTGAACAAAAAACGAATGATGGAAGTAGAATTTATGTAAGTATCAGGTTTTTGTTTTCTCAAAAAAAATGGTAACCTTTGAATGTCAATATTGACACAACTTTAATTAGTTTTTTTAATGAAAAAAGAAACTTTTTTTAGGACAGCAGTGATAGCATTGCTGTCGACAAGTGTGTTTGTCGCTTGTAAGGATGACAAGTCGGATGATAACGGAAAAGTGAGCGCAGCGGATAACGCAGTTGATTTGGGGCTTAAAAGTGGAACCAAATGGGCAAAGATGAATGTGGGTGCCACAAATCCATGGGACCAAGGCAGTTTATTCGCATGGGGCGAGACAACACCAAAAGAGACTTATGAATGGAGTACTTATATGCATTTAAACAACGCCCAAGTTAAGGAAGGCTCTGAGTGGAAGCAAATAAACAAGTATCAGATTGTGGTTGGAGGTTCGCTTTCGGATGGTATTTGGTATGACAATGTAAAGTTTGTTGGCGACAACAAAACCACACTTGACCCCGAGGATGATGCTGCTAAAGTAAATTGGGGTGGCGATTGGGCGACTCCTTCAGAAGAGGACTTTTTGGAACTCCGTGAGAATTGCGAGGTTGAAAGTACAAGTGATTATAAAGGAACTGGCGTTGCAGGAGTGATATATAAGGCCAATGGAAAGGAGGTGTTTTTTCCGAGCATTGGTTGGATAAGTGGAGATTTTGTAATTGATAGCGGTAGAGGTGGCCGGCTTTGGGCGAATTCAATTTCATCGGTCACCTCTAGAGCACATCAGGTATGGGAAATGGACAGCGATAGGCGGATTTTTTATGTCGATGCACAGGGACGCACCTCCGGTGCAGGAGTAAGAGCTGTATGCAAGGCTGGTGGCAATACCAACGGCCACGATGCTGTTGATTTAGGTTTGCCTTCGGGGAAACTGTGGGCGACAATGAATATCGGCGCCCAAAAAGTCGAGGACTACGGCTTCTATTTGGCTTGGGGCGAAACCGAACCAAAGGAATTCTATAGCGATAGCACATACAAATATGTTGTTAAAACCGATTATGGATATTCTTTCAGCAAATATCAGGTGGAAGATAACTGTGTTGGAGATGTTTGGTACAAAAAAGATTTTGTAGGCGATGGAAAAGCAACACTTGAGAATGTTGACGATGCAGCCGTAGCCAACTGGGGTGGCAAGTGGAGGATGCCAACAGGAGAACAAATGCAAGAACTTATTAGTGAATGCTATTGGGTTTGGACTGATAATTATTCCGATACTACGAAAGTTGGTGGATATATGGTGTTTAAGGCCAAGACAGATGCCAATAAAGGTAAGATTGCAGAAGATTTCGCCAATGTACAATCGGAAGGTTACACAATGGAGGATACTCACATATTCTTGCCAAAAATAGATCGTGGATGGATTTGGTCATCGTCGCTTAATTATAATAAAATGGTAATGAGTACTATGGCGATCGATTTAGATTATGGATTAAAAGAAAATAATCAAGGATACTGTGGTTTATCTTTGGCTAGTCGTTCCTTAGGCTTGCCTATTCGTCCAGTTTGCAAATGATATGACGGCAAATAGTTAGCAGACTATAGAAAATTCAAGGCTGTCGCAAGTTGCGGCGGTCTTACTTTTTTTTTGCAGTTTAAAATAACGCACCGCGCGTAGTTTTCGATATTTTTGTCACACATTGTGCCTCAGATGGTGTATTGTTGGTTGTTTGAATAAAAACTTGAAAAACAAAAGAATATGAAAATCAAACATTACATTTTAAGCGCTGCCGCGATGCTTTTTGCAGTTGCCGCCAACGCACAGGAACCGGCTGTGGCAGTCGATTCCAATTTCTACATTTTCCTCTGTTTCGGTCAGTCGAATATGGAGGGAGCGGGAACTATTGAAGAGAAAGACAAAATTGTTGATGAACGCTTCCTGGCAATGAATACAGCAGATGGCTGCAAAGACAGACCTCTATATGAGTGGCGCAAGGCTGTTCCGCCGCTTGCAAGGTGTGGCGCGGGTTTGGGGCCAGTTGATTATTTCGGGCGTTTGCTGCTCGATTCCATCACACCGCACAACCCCGACATTCGTATCGGCGTTGTTGACGTGGCTGTGGCTGGTTGCGGTATCGAGCTTTTTGACACAGTTGCCGGATGCGACACGGTGTATTTACAGCAAAAAGAAGATTGGATGAAAGGAATTGCTGCCGCTTACGGAGGCCGTCCGTATCAGCGATTGGTTGATGCGGCGCGTGAGGCGCAGAAATCGGGTGTGATAAAGGGCATTTTGTTGCATCAGGGAGAGTCGAACAATGGTTCACAGGCTTGGCCCGGACAGGTGGCCGCCATCTACGACAGTATTATCAGCCAGTTGAACCTTAAGGCCGAAGATGTACCGTTGCTTGTTGGTGAGACGGTTACGTCGGAAGTAGGTGGAGCGTGCGGTTGGCACAACACGGTGGTTGCCAAAGTTCCCGAAGTGGTGAAAAACGCCTACGTGGTTTCAGCAAAAGATTTGCCGGGAAGGTATGATAATCTGCATTTTACCGAACCGTCGTATCGCGCTTTTGGCAAACGTTATGCAAAACAATGGCTTCGCAGTGCGGGCTACATCATAAACGAGCTTCCCGACATTGTTGATGAAAAAAATGTTACAGCGTGCGACAAATATCGTTGGAATGGGAAAGATTACAAAAGCAGTCAGAAACTGACAAAGACAGAAGTACTTGAAAATGATCAAAATAAAGTCACGGTGATTAATCTTACATTGAACAAAAGTTCGAAGTACGAAATGGAACCTGTGACAGTTGAAACCGAATATGTTTGGCCAGTAGACGGGAAAACATATACTAAGAGCCAGACTCTTACATATGAATTGGAAAATGCAGTAGGTTGCGACAGCATTGTTTATTGCGAATTGACAGTTGGAGCAACTGCAATCGATGAAAATGCAGTTGGCGAGCATATTGCAATTTATCCTAATCCTGCAACCGATGTTCTTAACATCAGCGTTCCGGCTTGCGCCACAGGTCTTGGTCGCATTGCCATATACACCTCGGCCGGCGTTGAGGTTGTTTCAACCGACTTTGTTTCGGAACTTGAATCGTTTGATGTTTCCAATTGGGAAAACGGAGTTTATCTTGTTCAAGTTATCGATGCCGAAGGTAATATCTGGAATGGCAAATTTGTGAAAACCAGCAAATAAACTCTCATTAAGACTCAGATAAAGGCTGTCCTTCGGGATGGCCTTTTTTATTTCAATAATCAATCCATCAATTATTAATTTATCTTTGCCTAAACGCTAAAACAAACCGAATATGAATATCAAATCATTAGCAATTATGGCAATAGCAGCAACTGCCGCTGCGTGCAGCACGGGCGAGGAGCCAATCATTGGCCGCAGCAATCTCAAAATCGAAAACCAGCGTATGACACCGGAGGCTCTTTGGGCGCTTGGACGCCTGGCCGATGCGCAAGTCAGTCCCGACGGCACACAAGTGCTCTACGGCGTAACCTACTACAGCGTGGAGCAGAACAAGAGCAACCGCGAGATTTTTGTAGTGAACACCGACGGCACCGGCAACCGGCAGATAACTAAATCGGCCAAAAGCGAGTATGGCGCAAAATGGGTGAAAGGTGGCAGCCGCGTGGCTTTCCTGTCGTCGGAAGGCGGCTCGATGCAAGTTTGGGAGATGAACCCCGATGGCACCAACCGCACGCAGGTGACTAACCACGAGGGCGGCGTTTCGGACTTCCTTTACTCGCCCGATGACTCAAAAATCCTTTTCATTGCCGATGTCAAATACGGCCAGCGCACCGTTGATGTCTATCCCGACCTTCCGCAATCGTCGGGGCGGATAATCGACGACCTGATGTTCAAGCATTGGGACGAGTGGGTTGAGACCGTTCCGCATCCGTTTATTGTTGATTACGATGGAGTTAACACCACCAACGAACGCGATATTCTGCAAGGCGAACCTTACGAGTGCCCGATGAAACCATTTGGCGGCGTGGAGCAGATTGCCTTCTCGCCCGACAGCAAGACCATTGCCTATACCTGCCGCAAAAAGACTGGTCTTGAATACACATTGTCGACAAATTCAGACATTTATCTCTACGATATTGCCGCCGGAAAAACCGTCCGCAACCTGACCGAAGGAATGATGGGCTACGATATCAATCCGGCCTTCTCGCCCGACGGAACCAAAATCGCCTTCCAGAGTATGGAGCGCGACGGCTGCGAGTCGGACAAGAACCGCCTGATTGTGATTGAGTTGGCCAGCGGCCAGCGTACCGATATGACCGACGGCTGGGACCAGAGCGTTGAGCAGTTTGTGTGGGACAATCAAGGACAGAATTTCTATCTGATTAGTTGTCAGCACGGAACAATTCAGATTTACAGCGTCGGTGTTAAATCAAAGATGTTCAAACAGATAACCGTTGGTCAGCACGACTATGAGCAGATTGCAATGGCTGGCGACAAACTGATTGCCGTTCGCCACTCGATGAGCGCGCCAAACGACATTTATCTTGTTGACCCCGAAAGCGGAAATCAGCAGCAGATAACCTTTGAGAACAAGGCTCTGCTTGGCCAGATGGAGTTTGGCAAGGTTGAAGAGCGCTGGATGGAAACCACCGACGGCAAACAGATGCACGTGTGGGTAATCTATCCGCCGAAATTCGACCCCAAAAAGAAATATCCAACGCTACTCTACTGCGAGGGCGGACCACAAAGTCCTGTCAGTCAGTTCTGGAGCTATCGCTGGAACTTCCAGATAATGGCCGCCAACGACTACATTATTGTGGCACCCAACCGCCGCGGCTTGTATGGCTTTGGCAGCGAGTGGCTCGAGCAGATTAGCGGCGACTACGGCGGACAATGTATGAAGGACTATTTCACTGCCATCGACACCTATAGCAAGGAGCCGTGGGTTGACACCGACCATTTGGGCTGCGTTGGCGCAAGTTTCGGCGGCTACTCGGTTTACTGGATTGCCGGCCACCACGAGAAACGCTTCAAGGCCTTCATTGCCCACGATGGTATGTTCAACTTTGAGCAGCAGTATCTTGAGACTGAGGAGATGTGGTTCGAGAATCACGATATTGGCGGCCCGTTCTGGGACAAAAACAACGAAGTGGCACAACGCTCGTACGCCAACTCGCCGCATTTGTTTGTAGATAAGTGGGATACGCCGATTCTGTGCATTCACGGCGAGAAGGACTACCGCATTCTGGCATCGCAGGGAATGGCGGCCTTTGCTGCAGCCAAACTGCGCGGCGTTCCGGCCGAACTTCTCATCTTCCCCGACGAGAATCACTGGGTGCTGAAACCGCAAAACGGAATTCTTTGGCAGCGTACGTTCTTTGCTTGGCTGGATAAGTGGTTGAAGTAGAGAGTAATATATTGAATTGTTAGATGGTTTTTGAAAAATGAATGTTAAAAGTTCCATAATGCTTTTGCTTGCCACAATGTTTGTTGGACAAGTTGGAGCCTACGATTTCAAAAAAGGCAAATTGTGCTATAACATTACAAGCGATAGCACTGTGGAAGTTACATATCAACACTACAAAGACAATTATGCTTTAAAAAATTATTCTCGTCTGAGAAGAGTTACCATTCCTCAAACCGTAACTTACCAGAAGAAAAAATATGCAGTGACGGGCATTGGCGAATTGGCTTTTTGTTTTTGCAACAATTTGAAATCCGTCAACATCCCAATAGGTGTTAAAGACATTGGTTGTGGAGCGTTTTATGAGTGCTTCAACATTACAGCAATTAATATTCCCAATAGTGTATCGAGAATAGGCAGTTTAGCATTTTATGATTGCAATAATATTAAATCAATTACAATTTCCGAAGGCGTCACAATTATCGACACTGCCGCCTTTTTTTTCTGTATGGGTTTGGATTCAATAACTATTCCTAATAGTGTGACACGTATTAGTAGTAAAGCATTCTTTTGTTGTGAGGAATTGTCTTCTGTTACTCTTGGAAGTGGCATAACATGCATTAGTGACAGTACATTCTATGAATGTAAGGGCCTTACATCAATCGATATTCCAAAATCAGTTGCTAAAATTGGTAATGGAGCGTTCATTTATTGCAGTAATTTGAAATCGATAAACATTCCTGATTCTGTTACACATATTGGTAACCATGCTTTTTACCGTTGCTACGACTTGATGTCAATTACTCTTCCTAATAACGTCGAAAGCATTGGAACAGAGGCGTTCTGTGGTTGTAGCAGCCTATCATCAATCATTATTCCAAATTCTGTAACAACTATCGGCGATGCAGCGTTTTGTGACTGCCAAAGTCTGACATCGGCAAATATTCCTGAAAGTGTATCAAGCCTTGGCGTTGGCGCATTTCGAAATTGTGAAAGTTTGATATCTGTTACACTTCCCTCTGAGATTACAACTTCTTTTGACAACATGTTCTATGGTTGCTCGAGTCTGACAACCTTAACAATACCAAAGGGAATAACGAAAATTGGTAGCAATGCTTTCCGCGGAATGAAAGCCTTGAAATCAATAACACTTCCCTATGGAATAGAAGAAATAGGAGAAAGAGCGTTCAGTGGTTGCAGTAGTCTTGATTCAATAGTTGTACCAAACTCAGTTACAACCATTGGTGTTGGTGCTTTTTATAATTGTAAAAGTATGGTTTCTGTTACTCTTCCTACTGAAATCACAATTCCTATTGACAGCATGTTCTCTGGCTGCTCAAGTCTGACATCATTAACAATACCAAAGGGGACAACAAAAATTGGTGGCGGTGCTTTCTACGGAATGAAAGCCTTAAAATCAATAACACTTCCCTACGGAATAAAAGAAATAGGTGAAAGTGTGTTCTGTAATTGCAGTAGTCTTGATTCAATTGTTATACCAAACTCTGTTACAAGCATTGGTAAAAAGGCATTTTATAATTGCAATCAATTGTCATCTATTGTCATGCCTGATTCAATAACAAGCATTGAGGACTATACTTTTTATGGATGCCGTAAGATTACTTCAATCACAATTCCCGATGGCGTTACGAGTATTGGCGAATATGCCTTTTATAATTGTAATGAACTTGATTCTATAACCATTCCTTATGGAGTTACCAATATTAATCAAAGTGCGTTCTGTAATTGCAGTAAATTGACATCTATTGTTATTCCCCCAACTATTACTCACATCGAATCGAGTGCATTCCTTAATTGCGAAAGCCTGACATCAATCACTATTCCTGAGGGCGTTACAAGCATTGGCAATGCTGCGTTTCAAAATTGCCGATACCTGAAGGATGTCAGAATACCAAAATCGGTTACGAGCGTGGGCAAAAATGCGTTCAAAGGGTGCAAGTTTGAGTATAAAAATAATTAGAGCGATAATTAACCATACAAACTTCATCGTTTAATCTGCGATCAGAAAATTTAAGCGGACACCGATAAATCGAAAAAAATTGGTGCGGTCTTATGTTTTGCACGCTTTTTGTACAATTTTGCGCCGTCGGTTTCGAAAACCGGCTGATGAATATGCGGCAGCTGCATTCCGCGGTTGCGGCAAAACATTGAATCACAAATAATAAATATATGAAAGGACTAAAAATCATTGTCTTGGCCAAACAGGTGCCCGACACCCGCAACATCGGCAAAGACGCTATGAAAGAAGACGGCACAGTGAACCGTGCCGCATTACCGGCAATTTTCAATCCCGAAGACCTGAACGCTCTTGAGCAGGCTCTCAAACTGAAAGACCAGTTTGCCGGTACAGAGATAACAATGCTGACTATGGGTCCGGGCCGCGCCAACGAGATTCTGCGCGAAGGCCTTTACCGTGGTGCTGACAACGGCATTCTGCTTACCGACCGCGCTTTTGCCGGAGCCGACACACTGGCCACATCGTACGCTCTGTCGTGCGCCATCCGCCGCATCAAGGATTTCGACATCATCATCTGCGGACGTCAGGCCATTGACGGTGACACCGCACAGGTGGGCCCGCAGGTTGCTGAAAAGCTCGACATACCGCAGATTACCTACGCTGAAGAGATTGTGAGCGCCGACGACAAGAAAATACGCATCAAACGCCGCCTTGAGCGTGGTGTGGAGGTAGTTGAAGGCAGCTATCCGCTTCTGATTACGGTGAACGGCTCAGCTGACGCCTGCCGTCCCCGCAACGCCAAACGCATAATGAAGTACAAAAAGGCCACAGGCCGCAGCGAGCGCGCCGGAAACGAGGCTCTTGAGCAACTGGCACAGCAGAAACCCTACCTGAACATCAACGAATGGACGGTGAACGACATAGAGTGCGACCCCAACCAACTCGGTCTGGCTGGCTCGCCAACCAAAGTGAAGCAAATCGAGAACATTGTCTTCCAGGCTAAAGAGGCCAAAGTTATGGGCAGCACCGACGCCGAAATCGACGGTCTGGTAAAGGAACTCATCGCTAACCACACCATCGGATAAAAATCATTCACCAACATTCAAACAGACAGAAAATGAACAACATAATAGTTTATTGCGAATTTGAGGACGGCCGCGTGGCCGACGTAAGCCTTGAGCTGCTTACCAAAGGCCGCAAACTGGCCAACAAACTCAACTGCAAACTTGAGGCGCTCATCATCGGGGCAAACCTGAAAGGTGCTGAGGCACAAGTATTCCCTTACGGAGTTGATACTGTATATCTGGCTGACGACAAGCGTCTTGAGCACTATCAGACTCTGCCGCACACATCAATCGTCTGCGGATTGTTTGAGGAGCAGAAACCGCAAATCGCCTTTATGGGCGCAACCACAGTGGGCCGCGACCTTGGTCCGCGCGTGTCGTCGAAACTGCACAGCGGACTGACCGCCGACTGCACCAACCTTGAAATCGGTCCGCACACCGACGTGAAGACCGGTAAGAGTTACGAGGACCTTCTCTATCAGATTCGTCCGGCGTTTGGCGGCAACATCATCGCCACAATCGTCAATCCGGAGTGCCGTCCGCAAATGGCCACCGTTCGCGAAGGCGTAATGAAAAAAGAAATCTACAAGGCCGACTATAAGGGCGAGGTTGTCAATCTTGACGTTAATAAATATGTGAGCGCCACCGATTTTGCAGTGGCTATCATCGACCGCCAAATCGAGAAATCGAAAATCAACATCAAAGGCTCACCGATTATCGTATCGGGCGGCTACGGTGTGGGCTCGAAAGAGAACTTCCAACTGCTGTTCGACCTTGCGGCATCAATCAACGCCGAAGTGGGTGCAAGCCGCGCCGCCGTTGACGCCGGTTGGGTTGAGCACGAGCGCCAGATTGGCCAGACAGGTGTAACGGTTCGTCCGAAACTTTACATCGCCTGCGGCATTTCGGGACAGATTCAGCACATTGCCGGAATGCAGGAATCGAGTATGATTATCTCAATCAACAGCGACCCCAACGCACCTATCAACAAGATTGCCGACATTGTTATTACTGGCACCATTGAGGACGTTCTGCCAAAGTTGATAAAATACTACAAGCAGAACTCAAAATAATGATTAATAAATAGATACAGAAATGGCTAATTTTTATACTGACACACCAGAACTCAAGTTTCATCTGAATCATCCGCTGATGAAACGCATTGTCGAACTCAAGGAACGCGGCTACGCGAACGCTGCAGAGTTTGAATTTGCGCCGGCCGACTTCGACGACGCTATGGACAACTACGACAAAGTGCTCGACGTGGTGGGCGAGATTTGCGGCGACATCATCGCGCCAAACGCTGAAGGTGTTGACCACGAAGGCCCCGTGTGCGCCAATGGCCGCGTAACTTACGCCAGCGGCACATCGGTCAATCTCGACGCTACCCGCAAGGCAGGTCTTTGCGGCGTGAATATGCCTTACCGTTACGGCGGTTTGAACTTTCCGACAGTTCCTTATCTGATGGCTGCCGATATGGTATCGCGCGCCGACGCAGGTTTCGAGAACCTTTGGGGATTGCAGGACTGCGCCGAGACAATCTACGAGTTTGCCGACGATGACCAGAAACAACGCTACATTCCGCGTATCTGCAGCGGCGAGACAATGTCGATGGACCTGACAGAGCCTGATGCCGGTTCCGACTTACAATCGGTAATGCTGAAAGCCACTTTCAGCGAGGCTGACAACTGCTGGTATCTGAACGGTGTTAAACGCTTCATTACCAATGGCGATGCTGACATTCACCTTGTGCTTGCACGTTCTGAAGAAGGCACTCGTGACGGCCGTGGTTTGTCGATGTTCATTTATGACAAACGCAACGGCGGTGTAACAGTGCGCCGCATTGAGAACAAAATGGGTATCAAAGGCTCGCCGACTTGCGAACTTGTTTTCCGCAACGCAAAAGCCGAACTCTGCGGAAGCCGCAAATTGGGCTTGATTAAATATGTGATGTCGCTGATGAACGGCGCCCGTCTGGGTATTGCCGCACAATCGGTTGGTCTGTCGCAGGCCGCCTACAACGAAGCACTCTCATACGCCCGAGACCGTGAGCAGTTCGGACACTCGATTATCGAGTTCAGCGCTGTTTCGGAAATGCTGGCTACAATGAAGGCAAAACTCGATGCAAACCGTGCAATCCTTTATGAAACAGCACGTTTTGTTGATATGTATAAGACTTTGGAAGACATTGCCAAAGAGCGCAAACTTACACCTGAAGAGCGCGACGAGTGCAAACGCTACTCGCGTATGGCTGATGCCTTCACACCGCTGGCAAAAGGCTTGGGCAGTGAGTTCGCCAACCAGAACGCTTACGACTGCATCCAGGTTCACGGCGGTTCAGGCTTTATGAAGGACTACACCTGCGAGCGTCTTTACCGTGACGCACGTATCACCAGCATCTACGAAGGTACAACACAACTTCAGGTTGTTGCAGCCACACGCTACGCAACCACAGGCTTCTACCTGACAATGATGAAAGAATACGCCGCACAGGCCGTTAGCGCCGATTTGAAGCCAATGCACGACACACTCGACGCTATGACTGCTGAATTCGAGGACGCAGTGGCATACGTAGTAGGCAAGGAATCGCCAGAGTTTATCGAACTGCACGCTCGCCGTATGGTTGAGATGGCAGGCTACACCATTATGGCCTACCTGCTGATGCTCGATGCCAACCGCGACCAGATGTTCCGCCGCTCGGCCGATGTATTCCTGAAGTTCGCTCGCACTCAGAACACAATGCGCGCAATATTCATCAAGGAATCGGACCTTGCCGATGTTGAGACATTCAAAGTGAAATAAGAAGATTGGTTTTAATAGTTGGAAAGCCGGTTATCCGTTTGGGTGACCGGCTTTTTTATTTATATGCGGAGAGCGCATAGGCAACTTTAAACCAAGACTATCTAAAAAAACTGACCGGAAGGGGAGGAGTGTAAAAACAAAAAGGTCTGAAAACAAGTAGAGACGGTGTGTGCCGTCTCTACATTATACATTTCACAAATGCTGACGCGATAAATCGTGTCCCCGCAAATTCTATTGTTTCTTCAGCAGTTCCTCCAACATCTTCTCCATTTTCTCCATTCTGGCTTTCATGGCCTCGTTTTCTGCCTGCTGTTTGTCCAGCTTGGCCTCAAGCGCGTCTTTTTCCGCTTTCAGCTCTTTCACGGCTTCGATGAGGATTGGCGCAATGGCTGTGTACTCTACTGATTTGAAGCCTTTATCATCGGTGCTGACAAGCTCGGGGAACTCGGTTTCAATCTCCTGCGCGATGACGCCGATGTGCTTACGGCTATCATAGCAGTAATCGGAACTGTCGGCTGGGACGCCTTTGGCTGCGGCCATCTCTTCCATATTCTTCCAATAATAACTTATGCCGCGTAGTTTCAAAACCTTGTCTAATGCACCGCTGATTGTTTGCACGTCTTTCTTTAGGCGGGCATCTGAAGACTCCGTAACCGTTCCTTCCACTTTTACATTGCCTTTGAAATATCCTGCCCAGTTGGTTGTGCCCAGTGTTGCCTCTGCATATATGCCGTATGCTGTCGTGCCACGCGTTGCTGACGCGTAAACGCCATAATTTGCGTTTGCCTGTTTCGCAGTGCTTGGACTTTGAGAATACCCATAAACGCCTATATTTTTATCTGCATACCAGCCATAAGCATATCCATATACGCCCCGATTATGTGTGTATTTATAGTCTGTTGTGCCATTCACATTCGCTTCTCCCTGGACACCATAGCCGTAAGTGGTGCCGCTTGTGTATGATGCATTTGCAGATTTGGAAATTGAACCTTGGACGGCAACTGTGGTAGTTTGGGCGGCCGCAACAGTACTGGCATTAATTTTTTTTGCAGATATTGCTTCCCAAGTTCCCGTCATATCAATGTCTTTAACATACAGTTTGTTCCAACGAGCCGCAGAGCTGCCTATATCGTAACTTGGGTATTCACTGTTCTTGATAGGATAGATGTGTGACGAGCGGAGTGTTCCGTTGACCACCAACTGGCCATCACCACTCGAAGACGTGCTGCCTTGCTTGCCTAAAAGAAGTTTGCCAATGGCAACAGCGTTGTCAGTAATACTATAGACAGTATTAGTATTAGGTTCTGTTCCGTTCAGTAAATCATTCGATACAGTACCACCAGCAATTATTATGTTGTTACTACCCGTATAATTTCCACTAGCACTATTAATGATAGTATTATTGCTGCCTGTTGTTTCTGAACCTGCATTATAACCGATGTACACGTTGCTCTCGCCAGTTAAATTGCTGTAACCAGCCATATGGCCAATGAATGTGTTTTTGGAACCTGTGGTGTTTCTGAATCCACTTCTTGTGCCAACAAACATATTCAACGAGCCATTGTAAGTTTTAGGAAGAGCAATCGGTCCAGGCAAAGACCACGAAAGGTTTTTGCCGCCAGCTGTTGTGTAGTATCCGGCATCCTGACCTATGAATATATTACTGATGCAAGAACTGTTATTGTATCCTGCTTTTTCTCCCACAAAAACATTGCTCATTCCGGATGTGTTTCCTTGCCCCGCCTCACTTCCGATGAATACATTGAATGAGCCTTCACTTCTATATGTTTCCTCATACTGTTGTGTGGTGGAATTAAATACCGTACCTTTATATACAGAGTTTGATATGGTGCTATAACCTGCATTGTAACCCATAAACACATTGTTTACTCCATTGTTATTGTTGTAACCTGCATTGTTGCCAACGTATGTATTGTTTATACCTGCTGGCAGGTATTCCCAATTGTCTGGATTCTGTACGGATGATGGTTTAGTAATTCTTCCTGCATCATATCCAGCAAAGAAGTTCTCTGCTGTAACGTTTAAATAGCCAGCATTGCCGCTTGAGCTTTTTTCGGTAACGGCAAATCCGTTTTTGCCGCTGCCTGTGCCAGCTTTGCCTTCAACGCCAAAACCGCTTTTTGCACTGCCGCCAGTTACATAAACGCGTGTGCTGTCAGGTGTTACTTCGAAAATGTCAGAGTCAGTGCCCTTGGCGCTGCGTCCGGTAACAATCAGGCCGCTGCGCTTGTTTTTTGCGCTGTTATCTTCGAAACTGATTTTGGTACCGTCGGTGGCAACCTTGAGGTAGTTGTCGGAGTCACCGCCCTTAGTGTTGCGGCCTGTAACAACAAATCCGCTGCGCGGCACCTTGCTGTCGCCTTCAAGTTCGTCGTCAACAATAACCTGCGTACCGCTGGGGTCAACAACCAGATAATTCTGCTCGCCGTCGCCTTTGGTGTTGCGGCCGGTAACGCGCAGTCCGCTTCGTGGAACTTTGCCGTCGCCTTCGTCAACAATAACCTGCGTAC
>JAGCFC010000023.1 GCA_017650325.1 Salinivirgaceae bacterium
ATTGAAATTGCACCTGAAAAGATAGATAAATCGCTGACAACGTTAGGTTTGAAGAAGTAAAGTCGGAAGTTGTAAGTTTTAAATGGTTACGTAAGTCGGGCAAGGGGGATTTTCCCCCTTGCTTTATTATATTCGCGGCCGCAATTTTTATATCGATATCACTATAAATCAACATAAAATGAATGAATTCAGCAGAATAAGAAAAATCGACGCCCACACTCACATTGGCGAGTTCGGCAGTCCGTTCAATATCAATTTTGATGCGGAACGACTGGTTGAGCAGATGCAGACCTACAATATCGAAAAGACGGTGCTTTGCGCGTCGAGCGCCTACTCGAACGAGGACACGGTGGCGGCCTACCGTCAGCACCCCGACAAGGTTGTGCCGCTGATGTGGGTAAACTGCGCGCAGGGGCAGCCTGCCTACGATTTGCTCGAGCATTACCTTCGCGATGAGCATTTTGCGGGCGCCAAACTGCAGTCGCTCTTTGACGGCTACACCGCCGACGCGCCTTGCGTTGACCCCGTTGCCGAACTTTGCGAGAAATACGGCAAGCCGCTGTTTGTGCATTCGGGCCACGAGCCTTTCGCGCTTCCGTGGCAGATAGGATTGCTGGCAGAGCGTCACCCGCACCTGCCAATGGTGATGATTCATATGGGGCACGCCCACGGGGTGTATGTCGATGCGGCGATAACTATGGCGAAACGCTACGACAATATCTGGCTCGAAACGTCGGGCACGTCGATGAGTTGTCAGATTCGCAACGCCTACGAAACCGTCGGCCACGAGCGGGTTATGTTCGGTATCGACTCGCCGTTCCACCACCCAACGGTTGAGATTCAGAAAGTTATGGCCTGCGGTGTTGACGAAGCGGGACTCGAAAATATCTTCTACAATAACGCGAAGAAGTTTTTGGGGATATAGTTCGGTGTCGCGAGGTTACACCCACGTTTGCTGTCGGTTACCCTTTCGTGGTTCGGAAATCGAAAATGTGTATCTTTACAAAGTTGAGACTGAATTGCAGCAAACAATAAAGTATGGCAAGTTCGTTAGTAAAGATTGACATTCATTTGATTTTTCACGTGAAAAGCACAAGCATTCCGATTCAACGTGAAGACCTGCCGCGAATATTCCAATATATTGGTGGTATTGTTACTAATCTTGGCGGAATACCCATTGAAGTTGGCGGCGTTTGCGACCATATACATATTCTGACTACGCTTCCGAAAACGATGGCGGTATCGGATTTTGTAAGAACCGTCAAGGCGAACAGCAGTAAGTGGATAAGTCAGTTAAGTGATTATTATATTCCATTTTGCTGGCAAGACGGATATGGCGCTTTTTCTGTTAGTCCGTCACTAATTGAGAAAACTGTCAATTACATACGGAATCAAGAAAAGCATCATCAAAAGACATCGTTCCGTGATGAATACAAAACGTTTTTGGAACATTACGGTGTCGAATATGATGAGCAGTATGCATTTGAAGATTAATCAAATGAAGCCCTGAAAGGGCGATATAATACAGGCGGTGGTGTGAACCACCGCTTAAATACGCACCCCAACAAAACAAGCCCCGACGGGGCGGCACAAAAAACATCAATCCTTTTTTGCTGATGTGTCACCCCTTCGGGGTTTCATTAAAACCGCATCGTTATCCGTGGGTTTACACCCACGTCTGTATTCTGACACCCCTTCGGGGTTTCATTAAAACCGCATCATTATCCGTGGGTTTACACCCACGTCTATATTCTGACACCCCTTCGGGGTTTCATTAAAACCGCATCACTATCCGTGGGTTTACACCCACGTCTGTATTCTGACACCCCTTCGGGGTTTAAAAACAAATCACGCTTTCTCACTACAATCTTGCCCTTACCATATTTCTACCCATACCGAATAAGCATAAAAACCCATTTTTATATTCAACCCACCAAAATACTAGGCTGAATAAATCCAAAATCATACATTTGCCGCCGATTCACCTATCAAAACAATAGGTAAAAGCAAGGCAAAAATGAGTAACTTACGGATTATCAAGGACAGAACAGCGAGTGGCGCTATGCGGACGGTCACCATTGTGGCGCTGGCGTTTGTGCTGGTGATGGGTTGGGGACTGTATCGGAAATCGGCGCCCATTTTGAGCGAAATCCCGCTGTGGGACTTGCTTACCGACTCAACGTGGCAGCCGTTCAAGAACAAATTCGGGTTCTTCCCGTTTGTGATGGGAACCATTTGGGTGACGGTGATTGCCGTAATCATTGCGTTGCCGCTGTCGCTCTTCACGGCCGTTTTTCTGACCGAATATTCGCGCCGCTTTGTGCGCAAAATCGTCTACCCCGCACTCGACATTTTGGCTTCTCTGCCGTCGGTTATCTACGGCGTATGGGGCACGCTGGTGGTGGTGCCGTGGATTTCGGACAAGTTGGCGCCGTACTTCGTCAGTTTCTCGACGGGATACACAACACTGGCAGCGGGTATTGTGTTGAGTATTATGATTTTACCGCTGTTGGTAAGCCTGTTTGTTGAACTCTTTACGAGCGTCAGCAACGAACTGCGCGACTCGTCGTACGCATTGGGCGCAACTCGTTGGCAGACAGCGCAAAGCGTCGTTCTGCGCAAATCGCTGCCTGGTGTTTTCGCGTCGGTGGTGCTGGCCATTTCAAGGGCGCTGGGCGAGACCATTGCCGTGCTGATGGTCTGCGGAAATTTGCCCGCCGTGCCGCACTCGGTCTTCGATTCGTGCTATCCGATTCCCGCGCTCATTGCCAACAACTACGGCGAGATGCTGTCGCTGCCGATGTACGAGTCGGCGCTGATGTTCGCCGCGCTGTTGCTCTTTGTTGTGGTGCTGGTGTTCAACCTTGCTTCAAGGTTGGTTTTGAGAAAGATAGAACAAAAATGATGGGCAATTAACAATTAAAAATGACTCGGTTCGGCTTTTAACTAAACCTTCTAAACTCTAAACGTTAAACTCTAAACTTTTAAATGAATAAACTTGTTGTAAAAGAACGATTTGCGCGTCTGCTGATGTATCTCTCAATAACTGTTGTGCTGATACTGGTTGCGAGTATTATCTGGACGGTTTTCAAGCGCGGCTTCCGTAGCCTGTCGTGGGAAATGGTGTCGTCGCTGCCTGGCGGCGGTTTCTACATTGGCAAGTCGGGCGGCTTCTTGAACGCCATTGTCGGTTCGCTCTACATTGTGCTCGCGTCAACGGCTATCGGTTTGATAATCAGTATTCCCGTGGTTTTCTTCCTGAATGTCTATCTTAAATCGAAATCGAAGTTGGCTTACGTTGCGCGACTGGCTTTTGATGTGCTATTCGGCATTCCGTCAATCGTTTACGGCGCCTTCGCCTTCACGCTGATGATTTATCTCGGGCTGCGGACGTCGCTTTTGGGCGGCATAATCGTGGAAACACTGCTCATAATCCCCATTCTAATCCGCTCGATGGACGAGGTGGCGAAGAATTTCCCGCGCGATTTGCTTGATGCGTCGTTTTCGCTTGGCGCGACACGTTGGGAAACTATGGGTGTGGTAATGAGACAGATAGCGCCTGGAATCGCCACTGCCACACTGCTTTCGGTGGGGCGCTCAATCGGCGATGCGGCTGGTGTGATGTTCACCGCGGGCTTTTCCGACACTATCCCGACGTCGCTCTCGCAACAGACCGCAACGCTGCCACTGTCAATCTTCTTTCAGTTGAGCGCGCCGCAGGCCGAAGTGCAGAACCGCGCCTATGCCGCCGCCGTTGTACTGACAATAATTGTACTTATAATCAGTTTGTTAGGTCGATTTATAACAAACCGTTTCTCAAAACATAAACTACGATGAGAAAATTCATTCTGCGAAAATTCTTCGCCAACGACAATAACGAGGCATTTGTGCCCGACGCAAAGTTCAAGCACCCCGATGTGGCGCCCGAACTCACGGTTGACCATTTCAACCTTTCGATTGAAGGCTCGCCGATTCTGAAGGACGTGTCGGTGACCATTCCCGCCAACAAAATCACGTGCATAATCGGGCCGTCGGGTTGCGGAAAATCGACTCTGCTCAAGAGCCTGAACCGCCTGTCGGACACGATTGAGGGCGTGAAAACCACGGGCGATATCCGCATTGGCGACACAAGCATTGCCAACTGCTCGATGTCGGATTTGGTTGAACTGCGCCGCCGCATTGGGCTTGTGCCGCAGAGGCCGACACCGCTGCCGATGTCGATTTACGGCAACATTGCCTACGGCTGCAAGATTCACGGTGTCAGCAGCCGCCGCGAACTGCGGAAAATCGTGCGCCATTATCTGAAAGTTGTGGGCCTTTGGGACGAGGTGAAGGACCGTCTGACAAGTCCCGCCACCAAACTCTCGATTGGTCAGCAGCAGCGTCTGTGCCTTGCGCGCAGCCTTGCCGTCGAGCCTGAATTCATTCTCGCCGACGAGGCCACTTCGGCTCTCGACCCCGTTTCGAGCAAGATTGTCGAGGATTTGTTCGTCAAACTCAAAGAGCAGTACTCGATTGTGATGGTGACGCACACGCTTCGTCAAGCCCTGCGAATTGCTGATTATGTGATATTTATCTATATGGGTGAGGTGATTGAGGTTGGCGATGCGCAGCAGGTTTTCAAGAATCCGAAGAACGAACTCACACAGAAATATCTTTCGGGCGCAATAAGTTGATTGATATGCAGATACAAGACGTTCAAGCGGAAATCAGGCGGCTCAAACGCGAGAAGGGCGTTTGCGTTCTTGCCCACGCCTACCAAAGTCACGACATTTGGGAAGTGGCTGATTATGTGGGCGATTCGTTTGGGTTGAGTGAGAAGGCGGCCAAAGCCGATGCCGACACGGTGCTGATGTGCGGCGTGCGTTTTATGGCCGAAACGGTG
>JAGCFC010000127.1 GCA_017650325.1 Salinivirgaceae bacterium
CCATTAGCAGTAAAGCGCGTAGTTGCCGTTGCATTACTAATGTTCAGGTCTCTGTAATAGTTGCTAACATCCTGAACGTCTGGAATATCAATAAACAAACTACCCAGAGTCAGATAGCCCATACCATTCTGACCTGTAAAGAAATTCTGATTTATAACCTCTTGAGCTTCTGCAAACTTATCATCAAAAATCAACTGACGGACCTTAGGCAGCACGCCAAGTGCCTTTTGCGGATTGTTATTATGCGGACCTCCGGCCCAAAAAGTCTCATCGTTGAGTTGAATTTCCTCATGTCCGGTACCACCATAAATCATGCCTCCCAAATGCGAATTACCAATCGGCAGCGCCTCTGTCCAAGCGTTTGCCGGCTTGCCATACCATAATTTCAAATCGTCCGACTCACCACTGCTGCCGCACGAAAGCATTATGCAACCAACCAACAATGCGGTTGCCGATGCAATAACTGATAGTTTCTTCATAAACAGTTTATATTAAATATCTTACAACAAAAACAACACAAAAGCTTTCATTTGCTCTCAATCACATCTACATACAAATATACTGCAAATCAAAGATGTTCCGAATTAAAATCAATTCGTAGTCCACATACGCACCGGCGTGATAATCAAGCTGAACCTATAATCGGCACGCGGCAGCATATATTTTGCAATCGGCGACGACCACCACGAGTTGACACAGCCCAAACCCAACTGAGCGCCATCGATGCACACAGCTGTCTGATTGCTGGGTTGCAGGTCAGTAGAGTGGAACTGTCGTTTTTGCAGCCATGGACCGAGTTGTTCTTGAGTATAAGGCAGAGCCGAAGCCGAAAACAGCGTGTCGGAAGAGAACATCAGTCCTGTGCCGGCAATGTCGGTCACGGCAAAGGTGCGCAGGTCGCTTTTAGTGCCAGTTTCCTGCGGACGAATATACGGATAGAACTGTCCTGCAACAGTTTGGCGATAGCGTCCAACTGGTTGCGACAGTTTGCGGTCGGAATAATTTTCAATCGGACCACGGCCAAAATAATCAACAAAAGTATACTGATTGGGCATTTCCATTCGCATTCCAAATCTGAACAACTGCGACGGAATCGAGTCATCGGCCACTTTTAGTTGCTCATTTACACGTATTTGACCTTTGGCATTGATGGTGTATGTAAGTGTCAGTTTTGCCTTGACATCGGGCATATCATATTTGTAGGTGACTACAGAGCAATTGTTTGAAACACCAGCATTTATCGATATTTTCAGCATTTTGGGGTTCTGCCAGGCATGATACTGACGGAACAAATGTGCACCCATATCGTTGTCGGTGGGGGCACGCCAGAAGTTGGGGCGCAATACAGAACTGTCTTTCAGATAATTAACATTATCAATCAGCATCTTGCATATAAATCCTTCTTCGTTGAACGTATATGTGAATCTATCGCCGCTGACAATCACTTGTTCGTCAGCATAGCGTGTTTTTGGTCCTTTGCCACCTGTAGAGAACTGCGTGAACGCCGGTTTCTCGCGAATAGCCAACTGTTGGTATGCGGCACAAACACCAGCCGGCACAATGCCATCGGCTGCTTTTGTCAAATATTTGATATTCAGGAATAATTCGCCATCGGCAGGCAGTTGTGCGGCATTGTAGTCGAGCGTGATTTCGGCTTGAGACTGCGGAGCAACATCAAGATTCTCAACCGTTCCGCTCAAAATCTGAACACCATCGGCCTCAATATTCCACATCATGCGGTAATTCTTCAAATCCTTGAAAAAGAATTCATTCTTTATTTTGATTTTACCTTGCTGCAAATCAACAGCTTCCGTCCAGATATTTTGATAGAAGTAGCGCACCTCGTAGGCGTGCGGGTTATAGTTGCGGTCGGGCGAGAGCAGACCGTTGCAGTTGAAGTTGTTATCCGAAGCATCGGTCTTGTTGTAGTCGCCGCCGTAGGTGAACTCTATGCTACCGTCGGCCTTACGGCGATGCAGGGCTTGGTCGGCGAAATCCCAAATAAATCCGCCCTGGAGTTTCGGATACTTGCGAATCAAATCCCAATATTCCATAAATCCGCCCACCGAGTTGCCCATTGCGTGAGCGTACTCGCATTGAATGAGCGGGCGGTTCGAGCGTGGGTCGTTGGCGTAGGCTTCCATCTGCTCGTAACCTGCGTACATTGGGCAGAAAACATCGGTAAATTGGTTCACACCGTTAGGTTCATACTGCACGGGACGGCTTGTGTCGCGCTGTTTAATCCATTGATAGCAAGCCTCGAAGTTCGGCCCTGAGCCAGCTTCGTTTCCCAGCGACCAGAATATTATCGACGGGTGATTCTTGTAGGTTTCAACCATCCGTTGGTCGCGTTCAAGGTGTGCTTTCGCGAAATCAGGGTTCTTCGAGAGCGGGTGGTCGGTGTAAATTAAGCCGTGCGACTCAATATCGCCCTCACAAACCACATACATTCCATAACGGTCGCAGAGTTCGTACCAGTACGGGTCGTCGGGGTAGTGGCATGTGCGTACCGCATTGGCATTCATCTCTTTAAGTATGCGAATGTCGCTTTCCATCCGCTCACGCGATACCACATAACCATAGTCCGGGTCCAATTCATGACGATTGACGCCCTTAATCAGAATCGGCTTGCCGTTAACCCAAATCTGCCCCAAATCGTATTTCTGCTCAATTTTCCTAAAGCCAACTTGCTGATTAACAACTTGCTGAACAACGCCTTTGGCATCGGTCAGTGTCAGTTGCAGATTATAGAGATTCGGCTCTTCGGCCGACCATTTCTTCACATTATCAACCTTTTGCACTGCCTCAAAAACGCCTTTAGACTTCACCGAAAGGCTCGATTCGGCCACCGTTTTTCCGTCCGAATCGCTGAGAACCGCTTTTACGTTAGCCTTTCCTTGCACCTTAACTTTAATGTTCAGCAGACCGTTTGTATAGTTGTCGGTCAGGTCGGGCACAATGTCGATGTCGACAAAACGGTTTTTAGGCGCGGCGTACAAGTAACAATCGCGGGCTATGCCGCAGAAACGCCAGAAGTCTTGGTCCTCGAGATACGAGCCATCGCACCAACGATATATCTGAAAGGCAATCAGGTTTTTACCTTTGTTGACAAAATTGGTGATGTCAAATTCGGCAGCCACTTTGCTATCCTCACTGTAGCCAACAAACTTGCCGTTCACCCACACATAAATATTCGATGTTGCCGAACCAATATGCATAAAAATGCTTTGTCCCAACCAGTTATCAGGCACTTCAATGGTACGGCGGTACGAGCCCACGTGGTTCTGTATGGTATCGATAAACGGTGGATTGGTTTTGAAATAGGTGTCCCAGGCGTATGGCACGTTGGTGTATAGCGGGTCGCCGTAGCCGTTCAGTTCCCACATTCCGGGCACCGGCATTGTTCCCCACTGACTGTCGTCGAAGTTGGTTTGGTAGAAGGTTGTCGGCTTCTGCGATGCGTGCTCAACCCAATTGAACTTCCATAAACCTTCCAATGTCAGATAGTTTTCCGACTGCTTGAAATCGCCCGTTTTTGCTTCGTCAGCGTTTTTGAACGCAAAGAAGTCGGCGTGCACATCGGCACGGTTTATCTCGTTGATTTGTGGATTGCGCCATTCTTCTTGCGCACTGACTGTCAGCGACATGCCGACAACGGCTGTGGCTATTGCAACTCTTATCCCGTTCATACCATTATATGTGTTTAGTTTATCTGCCGTTAAAAGTACAAAATACTTTTGTAAAATTAATGTTGGGCAGGGAAAAAATAGTATGGTAGATTTTGGTACACCTTTATGCATAAAATATATAGAGGTGCCATAACATGACACCCCTATATGATCATCAATATTTTACCAATTATTATTTCATCATAACACGTTTAACCGCACCTCCGGTTTTTACAATGTAAACGCCTGGGGCGTTGACGGGTATTTCCGTCCGGACGCAGCATGCCACATCCCTACAAATCAATTTTCCCATTGCATCATAAACCAAAATTTCGTTGGTGGCATTCTCAACTACAATAGTTTTGCCAACGGTGTATATTATTGGTTGCGGGGCAGCAGCATCCTCAATGCCAGTGACGGCACCAGCGGCGAAATAGGCGGTTAGCAATTGGTTGCCTTCAATCACAAATTCGTAGGGGTTGGCGGTTTCGCCGTTGCTCCACTGCACAAAATGGTAGTTCTGATAGGGTTTGGCAAGACAGCTCACCATATCGCCGTAACTGTAAACGCCACTGCCCGACACCATTCCCATATCGGCATTGTTCTGCGAGAGAACCACATTGTACTGCTCTGGCACAAAAACCGCCTTGTAAGTTGCATCAGCTATGACACGGACGGTGCGCGGGTTATCGGTGCGGCCATCGCTCCATTGGCTGAAAAGGTAGTGCTGGCGCGGTGTGGCTGACAGCGTGGCCTCCGTGCCGCTAACATATTTGCCCGTGCCGCTTACTGTGCCTCGCGCCGTGTCGGACGGCACAACAGTGATACTGAACTCCTGCATCTGCTCGAAATTGGCCACCACCGTGGTATCGCTCTCAATAGTGATGATGCGCGGGTTGGCCGTTGTGCCATCGCTCCAGCCTGTGAAGTAGCAACCTGCGGCGGCTGTGGCCGAAACGGTTATCTGCTGCCCGTAATCGTAATTGCCTGAACCTGTGACTGTTCCTTTTGCGCTGTCGGCGGATGCAACCTGAAGCCTATGGCTGTCGATTGCAAACACTGCCGCGATAGCCGTATCTTTCTCAACATTAAACGTTTGCACCATACCGCTTGCGCCATTGCTCCACTCCACAAAATGGCAGTGCGGCTGCGGCTGCGCCTTCACCTCAACGGCCGTGCCGTAGGCGTACAGCCCACCACCGCTCACCGTGCCAAACTCCTCGGCGCGGCTCGTGGCCGAAACCGTAAAACTATCAATTGCAAAGGTGGCCTCGAAAGCCGTATCGCTAATTACTTGCACCGTGCGTGGGTTCTGGCGGTTGCCGTCGGTCCAGCCATTGAAATGGTAATGAGCGGCAGTAACAACGGCTGAAATAATTGCTTTTTCTTTGTATTTTATTGTTCCACTACCAGTTACACTGCCCACTGCGTCATTTCCGCTTGTTACAACCAAATCGTATTCGGCTGGCACAAAAACGGCTGTAAATGTTGTGTCGCTTGCCAATTTTATGGTTCGCGGGTTGTCTGTAACATCATCGCTCCAACTATCGAAAACATATCCCTCGTTTGGCGTGGCTGATATTTCATTGTTTGACAAATAATTAAACGCACCGCCGCCTGCAACTGAACCAAGTTCCGAATTGTTTGTTTGCAAGGTGATAGCATATTGGTTTACAGCAAATTCTGCTTTAATAACAGTGTCTTTTGTTATTGTAACGGTACGCGGATTGGCAGTTGAACCATCATCCCATTTTGCAAAATGATAGCCATAGTTAGCCGTTGCCGAAATCTCAACATTCTCACCATAATGGTAAGTGCCCGAAGCATTTGAAACCGCACCTTGCACAGTGTTACAACTTGATAATGTGAGAATAACATCATCGGGAACAAATTGCGCGATTATGGTTGTGTCTTTGTCAACGGCAATGCTACGCGGATTGTCGGTGTTTCCGTCATTCCATTGATAAAAAACGTAACCGCTTTTTGCTGTTGCCTTAATTGTCGCGTTCACGCTACAATTTGGTTGTTTTGTTATTACTACTGTACCCTTTACATTGTCTTCTGTTAGAACATTAAAATCATATAAAAACTCTTCTATAAAATTATTGAATACATTCCAATCACTGATTGCACGGTAATTGTTTGTCGCGTTGCAGGGAATGTATACAGGTGTTTCTGTATTTACGCTACCAAAAGAAGTAAGATTAAAAGTGTTGCCTGCCGCGTCATTCCGTTCTGTAATTCCATCACTATTAATCATTATTGGGGCATAGTAATTCTTTGATTTTATTGTTGTTATATTTGAACAACCAGCAAAGGCATATTCACCTATACTTAAAACGGATTTTGCTATAATGACATTTTTCAGACCGCTACACTTATAAAAAGCACCATCACCAATTCTTATAACGCCTTCGGGTATTGTTATGTTTTCCAACTTGTCACACCCACCAAATGCAGAACGCAATTCTTCCTCTGTAAAAGAGGATGACCTATACATATGATTGTTTAGAAGAATTTTAGTGTCAGGGTGTATACTACACGATGTTATATCTGTATTTTTTGCTTTAACCAATAAGTGAAAAGGGTTCTCCTCATTTCCCAAATACAATGCATTATCATACTCATTGAATTGTAAATTATTACAATTATGAAACAGACTAACACCAAAATTTATGAGGGAATTAGGAATAGATATCTTTTTTAAATTAGTACATCCCCAAAAAACGTTATTGCTCATACTTGTAACTGATTCGGGAAGAGTAATAGAAGTTAAACTACTACACTCGAAGAATACACCCCATCCAAGTGTTAATACAGAATTTGGAATAGTGACCGAACGTAAATTGCTACAGCCTTGAAACGCCCCATCATCAATTTTAGAAACTGATTGGGGAATAGTAACTGACGTTAAACTACTGCAGCCGCTAAACGCTGTGGTACTGATATTTGTAACACTATACTCAACACTATTAAAATATGCGGTTGAAGGGATAATTAAATCTGTGGCATTACCAAAATATTTATAAACGCCACATTGATGTTGTACCGTGTCAGTGACATAGAACACAAAATCATCAGTAACTGATGCTTTAATATTCCAAACAACAGTTCCTATTTTATTATGCCAATCGTTGCTGCTGTTAGAATACCAATTTTGGGGCTGACTCGTTGGTTCACAAAAAATAGTTATAGAGCTATTATTAAATGCGTTTTCTCCTATATAAATAACAGCATTTGGAATGCTTACTAATGATAGTCCATTGCATTCAGAAAATGCTCCATTCATAATTTTTGTTACCGAACTTGGAATGTTTACAATAGACAAACTACCACAATCTTTAAATGCACTACCGCCAATGTAAATAACTGAATTAGGTATATTTATAGAAGATATTTTATTACAACCTTCAAACGCTTTGTCTGCAATATATTTACAATTGATGTTTATTTCGCACGAAGTGATATCTGTTGATTTCGCCTTCATCAACCACAAATATTTGTTTTCATTATTGCCCAAATACAAAGCATTGTCATACTCATTGTATTGCAAGTTTTCGCAATCAAGAAACGCCGTTTGACTAATGGTTTGGACTGAATTAGGAATGTTTATGGTTTTCAAACTGCTGCAACCATTGAATGTATTATCACCAATTTCTATTACCGAATTCGGAATGTCTACCGATATTAAGTTTGTGCAATTAATAAACAAATCACTAATATTAGTAACTGCATTTGAGATGGTTACGGATTTCAAATTGCTACAATCACAAAATGCCAGGAAACCAATACTTGTCACTGTGTTTGGAATCATTACCGATGTAAGTCCACTACATTTGCGAAACGCATTATGGTCGATTCTTATTACAGGATATTTTTTCACACCATAAACAACAGTGTCAGGGATTACTAAATCGCCTGTCGGCTCGGTATAATTATAATAGTAATTATCACTGGCATATAGTTGATTAGGATATGTAACCATCGCACCTTGTTCATACATTTTACAATACAATGTCTGTCCACTACTACATACAGCCGTGAAACTAAAATTATCGCCTAAAGCATTTGATATGGATAAGACTATAAATGTGAGGGTTATAAATAGTCGTTTCATAGTTAATCGTGTTTAATAGGTTTGTTACGGAATACATCGTATTTTTCTAATATATAGTTAAATCCGTAATTGAATATTTCAATTCTTTTAAACAAGTCAACATAATTGTTAAATACAACAGTATCAGAGGCAAACTTTTTCCCATATAGAAAAATACCATATAGAAGCCACCATTCTGCTCTTGTTATTTGTGTAGTAAAAAAGTCCATATAGAACTGTTTATCAATGCATTTATCGCCGCCTTCTATATATCTTAAAATCAAACAAATATTTGCGAACCACGGATGATAATAATAGTCACACAAATCATCTGCGCAATTCATATCATTGTTTTTAAATATTTCATACAAGGCATTTCCTCCATATTTTTCCTCTTTGGTATAGTGTTCTCGTAATTCTTCTGCTGACAATGTTCCATTGTATCTTTTCTTCTCAATTTCTATACGTTTTTGGATATTTTCAACCGTATCATTTAGTGGATATGAAATGTTAAATTGTGTATAATGAATAGTGTTCAATATGTTTTTATAATTGCTAATAAGATTAAAAAATGTTGTTTCAAATTGCTGTTTTACAGCCGTTTCGTTGGTCTTTTCCAATTCCTTCTTTTGGCTTATGTATGTTTTGTAGACATATATACAAGCAATACCAGCGATAATTGTTCCGACAACTCCACCAATAAAATTGCCCCATTCAGCACACTTCTTACTACATAATGCAGTGACATCAATACAATAGAAAAGCAACATTATAGCGCACAATATCAATACAATAACAAGCCAACACCTGCCATTATTTCCTTCTTTATTATTCTTCGTCTCGTTCATTTCAACAATACATATTATTTATACCACTTCGTTTCAAAAACAACCTCCTCGCCATACACCGTGCCAATGGCGTTGGTGGCGTAGGCGCGGGCATAGTAGGTTACACCGCTTTGCAAACCAGCAAGTTGGCTTGTGAAAGTGCCTGTACCAGAGCCATCGGTGGTGTGAGCGTTGGCAATGGTGGGCGTAGGCTGCGTGGCGTAGCAGATGCCGCGAGAGGTGCAGGCAAAGCCGCCATCGGTGCTAACCGTGCCGCCCAAAGTGGCGGTGGTGGCTGTAATGGCATTGGTGTCAACTGCGGCGGTCACAACAGTTGGCAAACCGCTCAAAGTGGTGAAAGTGCGCTGCTCGCCGTAGGCGGTGCCAACAACATTGGTGGCGTAGGCGCGCACATAATAGGTGGTTCCTGGCTCAAGACCATACAGTTGGCTGGCAAACGTGCCGAGAGAATAATCGTCGGTTGTGTGATTATTATCGATTGTTGGAAGTTGCGCCATACTCCAGCAAACGCCTTTCGCCGTAATGGTGTAACCGCCATCGGCCAAAGCCTCGCCGCCGCCGAGGGCAGTGGTGGCCGTAATGGCTGAAATGGTGTCGGTTGTTACGGTTGGCAGACCGTCGGTGGTGCGAAATTCATACTGTTCGCCGTATGCCGTGCCAACGCTGTTGGTGGCGTATGCCCGCACATAATAAACGGTGTTCACGCTCAAACCCGTCAGTTGGCTTGTGAACTCGCCAGGGCCGCGTCCGTCGGTGGTATGCGGGTCGCTAACGGTGGGCAGTTGAAGGGTGCTCCAGCATACGCCGCGCACTGTTACGGCCGAGCCGCCAACTTCGGTAACATTACCTCCAGCCGCAGCCGAGTTGGCCGCAATGGCTTGCACCGAGGTTGTCAGAACCGTAGGCGGCACTGGCCCCTGCACCTGCACAACTCCAAGATTAAACTGCTGATTGCCAAACGGGAAACGGGTGAACTGCACATCGCGGCTGCCATAGAGCGAGTCGGCCTCAATCAGCAGATAAAAGTTGTGGTGCACATCTTCGGGCGTTACCGCGATGCTGAAACTGCCGTCGGCCTCGGTCAGCGTCACGTCGGTAATGGTTTTGCCGTCGGTCTTGCTCACACGCATTCCCTCCACAGGCTGGCTGTTCTGGTTGTTGATAACCGTTCCCGTGCATATGGTTTCGCCATAAATACCCTCATCTTCAAGGCTTTTTATGCAACCCGTCAGAATAAATATTTCGCACAGAGCGCACAGAACCCACAGATATTTTTTCATAATCGATATTTTTTTGACTTCAGACTACAGACAACGGACTGCTTTGTGCATTTTCATTGTTCATTTTTAATTCCTTACCTAACACCTAATACCTAACACCTAACACCTAAAAATTGATTCTCATTGCCACTCCTGGCGCCGTCACTGCTCGCTCATCTTGCAGAATTACAGGGCTGAACGATATGCCATCGGTATATTTCGGTTGCATAGTGAATGCACGGAACAGATTATAGACATACAATCCAGCCGCCGCGCCCCAAATCACATAACTGGCATCGCGTAAGCGGTTGTAGTCGTCACGCGCACGGCTGAAATCGGCGTAACTCACATCTTCAGAGCGCATTACATCCAATTTGTTATGTGCCGACAGATAGCAGAACGTTCCCGCGCCCACCAGTCCAGCCTCGCCAAGCAGAGAGAGCGTTCCCTCAACATAATGCCGCTTGCCAATCTGCCCCAAACCAGGAATAAACATCGATTTCAGCAAGGCGTTGCCGTCTTTAAACTCTTGATTCACATTGCATTCATTGTATGCGGGCGCATCCATTTTAATATTGGCGCTCTCCGCCACCTGACACAGCACATAAACCCTGTAAGTTCCGTTCGGCAGGCGCTCCGTCCATTCGCAAACCTTGTTTGTCGGTATGTTGAATGTCGATGACAGCACCGCAAAATTGTCGCCCCGCTGCACTGCGTTGTTGATTTCCGCCGTGTTCACGGGTTGCCCCAAGCGGTTGCCCGTTTGTTGGAAAACCCTCGCAATGGATTGTGTCCGCGCCTCGTTTTCCGAATTCGCCACCGCCGATTCCATCACAAACCGATAGGTGTTGTTTTTGGCTTTGGGCAGTTTGTAAATCCACTGCGGCTTGGTTTGCGCCGATGCGGCGACAGCCACCACAATCAGTAAAGCCGATAACAGTAACTTACGCATAACCTGTTGTTATTCAAAATAATGCTTATTACGTTCCTCAAACTTGTCACGTTCCAACACTATGCGTGTCCGTTCGTTTTCCGACAGACCTTTCTCCATTTCCGCAGCCAGTTTCTTCTTCGAAATCTGAATGCCAATCCACGATTCGTAGTTGCCCGCATCGGTGCGGAACATCTTCTCGCAGATTTGCTCCGCATCGTTCAGTGTGCGCTCCACAGCCATCTGCAACTCGCCCTCAATCAGTCGGGCAATGTCCTCTTGTTGTGCATTGCCTGCCAGCGACCGCTGATAATCAGTGGTTATTCCCTTGATTGTGCCGCCCAACTTTTGGTTAATCATACTTTTAGCCGCGTTCAATGCCGCTGTACGCGCATTCTGTTGATTGATGTTCGTTGCCGTTCCTGATGCGCGGAAATAATTTGCATCGTCATAAACTTGACACGGAATGTCCATCTCAACTCCACGGCCAACCGATGTTGTAGCCTTTTGTGTTCCACACGATACCATTAAAGTTGCCAATGCAACCACCGAAATAAAATGTTTCGCTCTCATAACTCTAAATTTTAAAAGATTAATTATCAAATTTTTAGCATTTGTTTTTATTCACTCTTTTCCGATAGTCGCATTGTTTGTGAAAGGCAATAAAAAAAGCATAGATTGAAACTTTATCTATGCCCTGGGGTCCTAGGAAAACCCACCTACCCAGATAAGTTCAACCTATGCGAAACGCATAGTGAACTTATTTGTACTGGGTAGGATTCTGCCGTAAAATTTCCTAGGTTTCAGGGCACTCCCAAATAAGCGACTGATGTCAATATGTCTTTAAATCAAAATCTTACTTGCTTATTCTAACTCGTTTTTAATTATTTAACATAAAATCCAACATACCATTTAGACGAAGTAAACGGTGCTTTGGTTGCGTAAATGTAAATAATTGTTGTGTAAATAGGTATAAAACGAGAAAGGGAAATGGAATGAAATAAGAAATAGAAAAATCTGCGCAGTCCGATAGTTATCGTACAAAATCCTAAATTCCATTGGCTATAAATCTCAACTCTTGCTCAAGCATTTCGGTTTTGCGCATATGATAGCCAGCAACCAGAGCCGTCTTCACTGGATTTGTGTAGATGGCCTCAATTTCCATCGGACGGTGGTTGTCGAAATCGAGTTTCATACTGGGGCTGTAGGGCGTCATTCGGTCGGTCATTGCGAGCATTTTGTCAACAAACTCGCGCTCAATCACGGCATCGCAGACGGCGGCCGCGTCAACCACTTCGTTCATCAGGTCAGTGACCAGGCAGCGGGTTGATGTGTTGGCCATCAGGCGGTCGGTTGATGTGTTTAACGCCACAGTTAGACCGTTGTAGGGGATATTCCAAACCAGTTTGCGCCAGCGTGTTTCGTTAAGGTCGCGGGTTATGGTGAATGGTACGGCGGCACGTTCAAAATCGGCTTTCATCTGCGCTATAGTATTCTGGCAGTCACCTTGATACATTCCAACAGTAATTGCGCCATAATCGGCGTGGAAGATGTGGCCTTTGCCAACTCTCGATGAACAGATGAACGCCGCAGCACCGGCAATAGGTTGATGGGGAAGGGCTTCAGCCAATTGGCCTTCAAGCCCCAAGCCGTTCTGAATGAGCACTACAAGCGTGTTGCTTTTGAGCAGTGGTGGCAGCAATTGCGGCAGCAGATGGTTCTGCGTCGATTTAAGGCCAACCAGAACAACATCGCATTGCGGCATATCAGTGGTTGATTTATAGGCGTTTATCGAGTTGATGACAAAATTACCATTCACCGAATCCACTTTCAGGCCGTTGGCGGCAACGTGCTCATAATCAGAATGGAACAAGAAGTGTACGTCGCAGCCTGAGTTGGCAAGCCGTCCACCGTAGTAGCCGCCAATGGCACCAGAGCCAACAATTGCGTATTTTAAATTCATAACCACCATTTATATAAAAAAAAGAGGCTGCCACGGCAACCTCTTTTTCTAGTTATTCTAACAAATATTATTCACCCTTAGGTATTGTAACTGTGTATGGTTTGTATGAACCATCGTCAGCAAGAACAGCGAAACGAACACTGAATGTTTCCGCAACAACGAATCCCTGAGCGAAATCAAACACAACCACACCATTCTCTACTAATACTGCCAACACTGCGTCATCCGCTCCTACAAATTCGCCTTTTTCATCAAAGAACAATGGGTCGGCGCTTTCTGGAGCAATAACAGCATCATCGATAAGTTTGAATACGCCACTACCCTCGATTACATCGCCAAGAGCGGGAGTCAAATCTGAGCCTTCAACCCTGGCAATAACCTTTCCAATCTCACCAGTCAACAACATATCGGAGTTAACGTGTACGTTACCATTTGTAACCGAAAGGACATTAGCGTTAGTGTTCTTGTCAGCAACGTTGAATGATGACGAGCTGAAATCGATGCTCTCGCCTGTAACTGAGAGATAATCGTTGGCATCTTCCTCATCGCTCTTTGTAGAACGGCCTGTTACAACGAAACCACTACGTTTTGCTTTCTCTTGATCAGTATCGTCGATATATACCTTTGTTCCAGTCAAATCAATAGCAAGTACTTTCTCACCCTCGCCATCTTTGGTAGAACGGCCAGTTACAACAAAACCGCTGCGTTTTGCCTTATCGCTGCCCATTTCGTCAACAATCACTTGAGTACCATCGACATTAACAGCGAAATAGTCACTTGATTCGGCGCCCTTGGTTGAACGGCCTGTTACGACAAATCCGCTACGTTTTGCCTTGTCGCCAGCTTCGTTATCAACAAAGACTTGAGTACCACTGTCGTCAATCTTGAACAACTCAGGTGAAGAGCTGCCTTTGGTAGAACGGCCCGTTACAACGAAACCGCTTCGTTTTGCCTTGTCGCCAGCCTCATCGTCAATATATACATGGGTACCTTCACCATCAACTGCCAAATATTTTTCTGACTTGTCTTTAGTTGCGCGACCTGTTACAACGAAACCGCTGCGTTTTACCTTATCAGTTGCAGCTTCATCGTCAACATAAATCTGTGTACCATCAGCATTCACTGCAAAATAGTCAGATGACTCATCAGCCTTAGTTGAGCGACCTGTTACAACGAAACCACTGCGTTTTGCTTTCGAAACTCCCTCAGAGTCGTCAACATAAACCTTTACGCCATCAGGATAAACTGCGAAGACAACTTGACCGTCTTTGTCCTTTACCTCAAAAATAGCGTCGTCAGGTGATGCTGTCATGGCTTGCTGTGCGCCACCAGCCTGCTTTGCATAAAATGCGTATGGAACTGGTTGCAGCTGTATTGTGCCTAACTCAATATAATTTTTGCCACCTTTGGCGTCAACTTCTATCTTAAGCATAACTTTCATCGAGTTCCATGGAACTTTCATGAAATCGCCCGACAGCTTGTTACCAGCACCCACCATTACCGATACGTTACCATATGCATTAGTTTTAGGAGTGTGCTCCTCGCTGTAATAAGCAGTGCCATCAGACAAAAGTGTGAATTTCATTCCAACCGATTGGTCGCTGACAATCTTGCCATCGCTTGTGCGTATCACAGCCTGATAGGCGAAACTGCCCTGCGCAAAGGTTGACGCTGCAGTTGCCATCAACAGTGTGCACAACGCAGCTACTTTAAAAAATGTCTTTTTCATGATTAATACTTCATTATTTTCTTGTTAACTACAATACCTTCCTTTGATACGACCCTGATGAGGTATGCGCCCTGTGGCAGAGCACTCATGTCGATCGGCAGACGGTTGTCCTCGCCGAAAGTATCCTCACTCAGTACGCGGCCCGCCATGTCGAAACATTTGACAACGCAACCTTCGGCATCAGTGTTTGTCAACTCAACAAACGCTATGGTTCTAACCGGGTTAGGATATACAGTCAAGTTGGCAGCAGAGAACTCCTCCAAACCTGTTACCGGTGGATCAACCTGCTCTTGCGCTGCGATGTAACCTTGCTGGAAACCTTGAACCACAATCAACGAACCATCTGATGACTTGAGCGTACCAGTTACCGCTTCACCAATGGTAAAACTTGCAGAGTATCCGTCTTTTTCACCGAAACCACCAGCTGCGGCGACAACCTCACTCTGTTTGATCTGCGAGAAAGCGGGTACCGTAACCAACAGCAACGCCGCCATGCAAAATTTTCTTTTCATAGAATTAATTTTATTTCAGACTACAAATATATATGAATTATTTATATGGTGCAACAATATCATGCAATATTTATATACAAAAATATAAAAAATAACTATCGGATTTTCAGAAAACACGACTCGTATCGGTTCCGTCCGACTAGCACTCCAAATAGTATTAGCCGACGAGATTATATACATATTATATTTATATGTGATGTCACATCAACGAAACTGTTTGACCGTTTGCTAAAAAAAGTAACTTTACCGACATGAACATTTTATCTATTCTCACACTACTGGCCGTTTTGGCCAACGACCCAAACATTGAGTACAGCGGGCGTATCGACTTCAGCAAGCCGGATGCTCCCTGCTTTTCTTATTCTGGCGTCTCAATCCGCGCCAACATTGATGCCACCACGGCGGAAGCCATCATCGACGATGAACATGGAGGCAACCGATTTGCCTTGATTGTGGACAATGTATATAAAGGTAAAATTATAACTGCGCAGGGACAAAACCGTTATCCTCTGGTACAGTTCGCAACAAAAGGCGCTCACGAGATTGAACTTGTACGAATCACAGAAGAAGGATTCGGCAAGACATCGTTCTGCGGATTTGAGCTTGGCGAAGGAGGAGCCATTGTGCCTATCGCCCACCAGCGCAAGCATGTTATCGAGTTCATCGGCAACTCTATAACTTGCGGCTACGGCAACGAAGGCCGCATTGGCGAACGATTCGGAGCCGACACCGAAAACCACTACATGACATACGCCGCCATTGCAGCCCGCAGCTTCGATGCGGCAACCATTGTGGCAAGCAAATCAGGAATCGGCATTTACCGAAACTACGCCGGACCATCGACAGGCAACGACGACTGCATGACCAACCGCTACGACCGAATCCACTTGAACAACTCGCTGCCCAAATACGGGTTCGAAATCCAACCCGACCTTGTGTGTATCAATCTGGGCACCAACGATTTCAGCACACCGGGGTTCAAAACCGACCTTTTCATCAGCAACTACCTGCGACTCATAGAACATGTGCAATCGCATTATAAAAACCCTGACATTGTTTGTCTGCTCGGCACCATGCTCACCGACGCGGCTCTCGACACCGCAAGGCAGTGCATCAACGAGGTGGTACGCATTACCAACTCATGGAACAAGGGGCGCGTGAGTTTCTTTGAGATGACACCTCAGAACATACCCGTCAACGGGCTGGGTGTCGACTGGCATCCGACTGTTAAACAGCATATTGTGAGCAGCCGCGAACTTATCGGGTACATCAGCCGGCTGAAGGGCTGGCAGATTGTTCCTCAAGTTGTTATGGCACAAGTGACAAGAACAAACCAACTGACACTCTTCGCCAACGACTCTGCATGCCTTCACAGCGATGCATTCTCAAGTCTGACGGTAACTGCCGACGGCCGTACAATACAACCGACCAGTTCGACCATCGACGACTCAAGCGCCACACTCACCCTGACTTTCAGCGAGGAGCTGGGCGATTTTAAACACATTGATTTGAACGGCAACACAGAACTGAATCTTATTCTTCGCCGCAGAGTTGTTGACTTCCAACGTCATCCATAATTTGCATATCAACTCGTCCATTCGAGGAATAAACTAAGTTAACATATTGATTTTAAACGCTTTAAAACAAACAATACAAATATATTAAAGACAAAGGGGTCCCCCGCGATTATTTTTTTTACACCCGCACGCAACCTTTATTATTGTTTGCGCATCTAACGAACAAAAATTTTTATGATATTTGTTTAATCTTTAAAAATTAAGAATTATGAAAAAAATTTCAATTTTAGGCTTACTTGCCTTAGGAGTATTAGCTTTTGCCAGCTGCGGCGGCTCAAAATCAGTAACTAAAGGACGTCAGGAAGTATCATTCCCATGCCAGGAGCAGGGTAAATCGGACAAGAACCACTTCCGCGCAAGCGCTACCGCCAAGAGCGCAGACTTAAACGCAGCCAAACAAAAGGCTATGCTCAATGCCAAACAAGAGTTGGCGTCGAGAATCGAATCGACAATCAAATCTGTTACCGAGAATTACATCAACGAAATGGATGCAGCCGGAAAAAGCGATTTTGAGCAGTCGTACCAAAGCTTGACAAAAGATGTTGTCAATCAGAAGTTGAACAACGTTAACGTTCTTTGCGAGAAGTATTTCGAAGCAAAAGAGGGCGGCTACGAGGCTTTTGTAGCTATTGAGATGAGCAAAGAGGATGTTATCTCATCGACTGAGAGCGCAATCTCGAAAGACAAGAAACTTGAGGTAATGTATGACCGCGAGAAATTCCGCAAACAATTTGACGAGGAAATGAGCAAACTCGAGTAATCGAAGTTAATCATCACTCTAATTTACAAGAAGTTGCCTGAAAAAGGGCAACTTCTTTTTTTAAGTTGAAAAATAGTAACGTCAAAAATAATCCTGCACCATGAAAAAGACACTTATCGCACTGACACTGCTGATGTGCTTCGGTTTTGTAAGCCAAGCCTACGCACAAAAGACGAAAGTACTTGAACATCAGCCCAAAAAGAAACCAGCATGGGTCAACACTCTAGTGAAAGACTACGTTATTGTGGTTGGCACGGGCAACTCTTTAGACGAAGCGCAGGAAAAAGCTCTACTTAAAGTTAAAGAGCGCATTATCAGCTCGGTAGCCGACAACATCTCATCACAGTCAGAGCACACACTGACCGAGGATATCAAATCTGGCGACATGAGCATAACCGAGAACTACAAAGTGGCAACCAAAACACGCGCAGCCGACATTCCGTTTATCAAAGGCATATCGGTGAACCAAGTGGAGGAATACTATTGGGAAAAAGTGAGCGAGAAGGGTGGCATAAACTACTATTACCACATGAAATATCCGTTCAGCGACTTCCAGCTCAAAAAACTCATTATGGAATATGAGCGCACCGACCGCGAACTTACCAAACAACTTAACGAGCTTATTGTCAGCATTGACGACGCCGAGAGCATTGAAAAACTAAATCAGATAAGCGCCGAAATAAAAGCCTTGTCGAAATCGTTTATCGATGTCGATTCGCGCAAAAACCAGTGCAACGTTGCCACAAGCCGCATTTCGCAAATGATTAAGAATGTGTCGATTGAGGCTACCGGCACATCGCTTGGCGAAATCCGTTTCTCGCTCTACACTAACGGACGGATTATCAAGACATCGACTACACCAAAAGTGAAATCGAGTTCAGACTGCGCCAAAGTGAGCGACATCAAGCCTGACGGCGATGAGTGGATTGTAAAATACACATACGATAACTGTTACGACGACCCCGACAATAAACTCACAGTTAAATGCGGCAACGCATCGAAGGACTTCTGGTTCAATGTGAAAGAGAACAGTGTTGAGATTTTCGTGAACAGCGACATCAATCTGACCGGCGGAACCGATGACGGCGAGAACGTTGAGGGTTGCAAATGCTTTATTCCGGTGGTGTCGAAATACGACAGCCCGTTTGTAATTGAAAAGGTGATTCTGAATTTCGGCAACGAGATTCCAATCATTATTGAAAACATTGGCCAGGAATTCAAAGGCAAAGGCAACCATGACCTGAACCTGACCATCGACGCAAAACTTAACAAGAGCATTTACACTCACAAGAAATACTCGATGGTGAAGGGCACAATATATTACAAAGCTGTCAAAGGCAATGAAAGCAGCGCCTACCGCATTTACAACAACAAGATAACAACAGCTTGGTGATAAGCAGTTTTGGTTATATCCCCAAAAAAGCACCAACATTTTTGTTGGTGCTTTTTTTCGTTACAAAGCTTGCAGTCTCACCGCTCAACTGACCTGTAAATGCTGTTTTGGCTTAAGGTTCTCAGATTCCATGATTATAGAACCCTCCGATTCGCCAAAATTTTGCACCTTGCGCAAAAATTCTAACACAATGAGACTTATCCAGATGATGGCCGCCGGACTCATACTGGTTGGTTGTTCAGGACAGCCAACCACCAACCGGACTACGACAAATACCGAGCCGGCCAAACTGAAAATAGAATTAACAAATGGCAACGAATTCACATCGGGGCAGACTATCACACTTAAAATCAATTCAGAAGATACTCCTCTACCCGATTCGGTCCGCGCTGTTATCGACGGACGCCCGTTCTGGTTCAACAAAGGCTCTGCCATTATCGAAATCCCAACCGCCGGTCTGCCAGTCGGCCAAAAAACCATCCGCGTCGAAGGTTGGCTCAGCAAAGAAGCAAAAGCCGAAGGCAGAACCCGTGTCTGCATTAAATCGGACATTGAACCCGAACGACTCACATATAAGGTGATAAAGCAACTTCCTCATAATCATCGGTATTACACTCAAGGACTTGAATTTGACGGCAGCGAACTATATGAAGGGACCGGACTTGAAGGCGAATCGGCCATCTATCGGATTGATTTTGAGAAACAAAACATAATCACAAGCGTCAATCTGCCCAACAATTATTTTGGCGAAGGCGTAACCATTATTGGCAACAAACTCTACCAGCTCACATGGCGCAGCTGCATAGGGTTTATTTATAACAAACACACACTCAATAAATTGGGCGATTTCAACTACTCATCAGAAGGCTGGGGACTGACAAACGATGGCAGGTATTTGATAATGAGCGACGGAACCGAAGTCATTCATTTCATCGATACAACCACTATGCAAGAACACCACCGCATTGAAGTATACGACACTGAAGGGCCTGTGACAGAACTGAACGAACTTGAGTACGTAGACGGCCTGATTTACGCCAATATCTACTGCTCCGACAATATTGTGGCCATTGCCCCCGAAAACGGCAAAGTGCTAAAAATCATCGATATGCGTAATCTCCTCGACATATCGAAACTGCACCAGCGGGTGGATGTGCTGAACGGAATAGCCTACCAGAAAACCACAGATCGCTGGTTTGTCACTGGAAAACTATGGCCAACAATGTTTCAAGTTGAATTTGTAAGAAAGTAGATTAACTGACTGAATATTAATAATCCCCGAATAAGAAATGAAACGCGGGCTGATTCTTGAAGGCGGTGCCATGCGAGGAATGTTTACCGCAGGTGTGCTCGATGTGCTGATGGAAAGCGGCATCGGGTTCGATGGCGCTATCGGGGTGTCGGCCGGCGCCACTTTCGGTTGCAACATAAAATCGCGGCAGCCGGGGCGCGCCATCCGATACAACAAACGATTCGCCAACGACTGGCGATACTGCTCACTCCGATCGCTGCTGACCACTGGCGACCTTTACGGCGCCGACTTCTGCTACAACATTCTGCCTCACCAACTTGACATTTTCGACCTCGACACCTACCGGCAAAATCCGATGGAATTCCACGTTGTGGCATCGGACTGCGAGACTGGCAAACCTGCCTACAAACGGCTCGACACCTGCGACGACCTCGACCTTACATGGATGCGTGCCAGTGCTTCGATGCCGCTAGCCAGCCGAATTGTGGAAGTTGACGGCAAAAAACTTCTCGATGGCGGCATAACTGACTCAATTCCATTGCAATATTTTGAAAGCATCGGATATGACCGCAATTTGGTAGTGCTAACACAACCACGCACCTATCGCAAAAAGCCCAATCGGCTGATGTGGCTTATGAAACTGGCGCTCCGGCGATATCCGGCTATTGTAGAGGCCCTGCGCAACCGCCACAACATTTACAATACAACCACTGCTGACATCCATAGCCGAGCCGACAATGGAGAAGTACTTGTCATCTGCCCCGAGAAACCACTCAATATCAGCCGAACATCAAAAAATCCTGACGAAATGCAGCGTGTATATGACGAAGGACGCCGAATAGCCACAAAGCAGATCGATATTATAAAGAAATATTTAGAATACTGATAATCAGTAAATTATCTGAACGGATACTTTGCAAATAGCATATCTAAACAACATCTAAAGACAACGTTTCTAAATCAATAGCAAGTAAAGTTTTTGGAATTCGCAACCTTTTTACTTTAATTTGCATCATATATATGTTTTAACGCGACAGCTGATTGTCGCACAACAATTAGTAAAAACTATAAAATTTAACTAACTATGAAGATTTTCAATTATTTACGCAATTTAACATTGGCAACTGCCGCTGTTTGCTGCATAGCATCTTGCCAAAGTGAAGAAGAAGTTGAGGATTATATCCTTGATGGTGTATGTTTTGGAGGAAAAAATCCTGTAACAGAGAATCATGGTCAGCAAAACTACACAAGCAATTACTACTTTTTCGAGGAGAATGGCTATGGGGTAGGTTTTGAAGAGTCATTCTACCAAGGTGTATATGATACCACATACGAATTCTCGTGGTATTGGTACGACAATTCGTATCGTTTAATGGTTTTCAATTACGGAGGCCGTTGGGGCGATGACATGTCATACGTTGATATTTGGAATGCCAAAAAAGGCCGTATTAAAGGTTGGTTCTATGAGTCGTACAATGACTACATGGACTACAACAAAAATAATGGCAACAGCAATCCCCGCCGCGGCACAAGCGTTGAGTGGAAACGTATAGACGACTACGACAGAGCCTACGCCGACAAATTGCTTACAGAATGGCGCGAAGTGAAGCGCGGTAATAAGAAAGCGGAATCTTATGTACCTCTTATTTCTGGTTCAGGCAAGCGTTAATTGATACATTAACAAATACAAAGCCCGAAAGTTGAATCAGCTTTCGGGCTTTTTCTTTATTAGGATTTACAAATAATCTCCTTTCCCCACTCAACCGTCACTTCACCTTCAGCAAACAACTGTCGCCGTAGCTCAGGAATCGGAAATCGTGGGCGAGCGCGTAATCGTAAACGCGATGCCAGTTGTCGCCTATGAGCGCCGAAACAAGCAGTAGCAGAGTACTTTGCGGTTGGTGGAAATTGGTTATCAGATTATCGACAACCTTGTATTGGTAGCCTGGCGCTATCATTATACAAGTGCTGGCTGTAAGTTCCTCGTGACCAGAGTGATGAAGCAAATCGAGCAGCGCGGCGAACGCATCGGCAACCGACACGGTGTCGGGCAGAGAGTAGGCTTCCCATTGGCCCAAATCGAGCGGTCGTTCGAGGCCGAGTTTGGCTTTCACGCCCATCCAATACATACTCTCGAGAGTACGCACGGTTGTGGTGCCCACGGCAACCACTTTTTTCTTATTGTCGCACAGCGGTTTAAGAATCTCGTCCGACAGCACAAAATGCTCAATATGCATTGGGTGCTCGCCGATGGTTTCGGTCTGTACAGGCTTGAATGTTCCAGCGCCAACGTGGAGCGTAACATTCAGGTGCTCAATACCTTTGACTTGCAGCGAATCGAAAACCGCCTGTGTGAAATGCAATCCAGCCGTTGGAGCAGCCACCGACCCCTTTTCGGCTGAATAGATTGTCTGATAGCGCACATCGTCAATAGCCTCCGACTTACGGTTCAAATACGGTGGAATTGGAATCTGTCCCGCCCAATCAACAATCTCGCCAAAAGCAACGTTCGGGTTATCCCACTCAAAACGAATAAGTTGCGCATCGCGGTCGGTGCCAACACGTGAGATGCTCAAAATGGCGGATTTTTCGCCATTACCAATTTGCTTTGTGAGCGGTCCGCTTTTCCACTTTTTGCTATTTCCAACATAGCATAACCAAACGCAACTGCCTGTTTGACTGAACATTGAACTATATTCGGCAGGCTCGTGCGGCTCGAGGCAGAAGACCTCAATACGGGCTCCAGAGTCTTTAAAAAACTCCATCCGCGCACGAATGACCTTTGTGTTGTTGGTCACAATCACCGAATCGGAATCGAGATACGCCGCAAGATTGCGAAACACATCCTCCGATATGTATCCATTGTTGTAAACCAACAATTTAGACTGGTCTCGTTCGGCCAAAGGATATTTAGCAATGCGCTCATCGGGCAGCGGATAATTGAAATCGGATATCGATAAATCAGACGGAACAATCATTATATCAATCAGTTATAAAACAAAATCGCACTGCAGATAAACGTGACGATTCTCTGCAAAAATAACTAACTTCGCACACTTTTTTAAAAATCGAATGCTATGAACGTAAAAGTTGGCGACAAAGTGCGTTTTTTGAACGATGTGGGCGGCGGTACTGTAGTAAAAATCATTGACCGCCAAAGTGTTATGGTGCTTAACGAAGATGACTTTGAGGTGCCGACACCCGTCAGCGAACTTGTGGTGATTGAGGCAGCCGCAGACAATAATCTGCGCAACAATCGCAGCAGCGTTCCCGAACAAAATCCTAAAAAACAGCATATTGACAATAACAATGCTGATGATGACAGCGATGCAGAGGAACCGGCTCCAACTCTCACCGACATTTTCTACCCAATGGTAGCCACCGACAAGGAAAACGCCGACTATCTGCGTGAATATTTGGCATTTGTGCAAAAATCAAATCATCAAGGTTTCGACATCTACCTTATCAACGACAGCAACTACAACGTGCTCTACAGCATTGTAACCACCGATGCCGATGAATGCAGCGAATCGGAGGCTGTGGGTGTGCTGGAGGCCAACACCAAAGTGCAGTTCTCGACTCTGTCGATGGACAGTGTGAACCTGATTCCCGCATACACTTTCCACCTGACTTTCTACAAAAAAGGCAATTTCAAAATTAAAGAACCGCTTGCGCGGACAATCGAGTTGAATCCTGTGAAGTTTTACAAAGAGACTTCGTTTGTAAAAAACGAGTTTTTCGACAAAAACGCAATGATGATTGCGTTAATTGACGAGCACGCCGCTGCTGATTCAATCGATAATATGCCTGAAAAGGAATTCAAAAAATTAATGGTCGAAAAAATCAAGGGCGAAAAGACTGAACATAAGGAATTTAAGTCGGGAAAAGCAATACAGTCGCAGATTGTTGAAGTTGACTTGCACATTCACGAATTGTTAGACGATTTTAGGGGCTTGAGCAACAGCGAAATGCTTGAAATTCAAATGCGTAAATTCCGCGAGGAACTTGACAACGCCATGCGTAAAGGCATCAAAAAGATAGTGTTCATTCACGGCGTGGGTGCAGGAGTTCTCAAACTCGAAATCCGTAAAGAACTCGACCGAATGAAGAAAAAACTTGACTATCAAGACGCTTCGTTCAAAGAATACGGCTACGGTGCTACGCTGGTGAGGATTTTTTAATGGCGTCCAACCAGAATCCTTGATATCATCTTTTTGCTTTTCAGCCAATTAACGGTAATCGCCGCAACATCGGCTGCAGCAATCAGAAGAACTGGCAAAACGGGCAGAGTGTATCGCTCTTCGATACCACGCTGAAACCATGCAAGATAGACCAAATAAACAACAGTAACGGCATACACCGCAAACTTAGGCCACTTGCGCCAACTTGCAACCAACGCAACCCAAATCAGCACAAAAAGCGAGGCATGAAGTAGGAAGAAGATTGCTCTGAAAAACTCCATTAACGGGTTGCCTCTCAATGTTTTCTGAAAAATATACATCGACAAGTTTGAATGGAAAGCCATACGGCCGTAAACCTTCAACGGCCCGGTAACATGAACCATTAGCGGGCATTGGCGACGCACACACCGCGTCAGGCAGTCGAAACGTGCCACAACGTTTTTCTCCTCATCTACAAACCATTGCGGCACACACTTTTGCTCTTCAAAAAAACAAACCTGACGACATAACAATTGTCTGTAACTGGAAAAAGCATCAGCAACTGCCTCCTTGCCTACCACATCCAAAACCTTTGGCGGCACAAACGCTACAACTTGCTCAACCGCAGCATCGGTTGTGTCGCCACTGAGTGCCGACTGCCACAAAACGTTAATGGCAGAATGAAACTCATCGCCACGCGGCGACCATGTACGGGCAAAACTCCATGCAGCCTTGTGAGACGGGCGGAACAAATCGGGTGAATCATCGGAATAAATAGGGTGCAAACCTACAAATTCACTGGCAATGTTGTAGTTACGTAACTGCCAAACTGACATTGGGAGTAATGCAAGCACTAAAGCGAGAAACGCCAATGCATGATTTCGAATCTCAGTAAATCGTTTGCCGGCGAATACCGCAAGCGGCAACAATGGCAGCAACACACCCAATACTGGTCTGATTATGAACATTATGGCAAAAACCACACTCGATAAAAAAATCCATAAGCGGCGGACTCTATGCACATAAAGCGAAAAGAAATACAAAAATGCTATTACAAATGCCGGCGAAACACCTTCGGTGAGGGTGTAAGATAAAAATCCGCAGGCAAATGGAGTACAACCATAAACAACTGCCGCACAAACTGATATCGAATCGCTTGCCGTGAAACTCAATATTAATTGGTAGAGCATTGCTGCCGAAACTGCAAAAAACAGTAACTGAAGAATTTTCAGCCAGAACAGAGGATTGTTCGGAAATAAAGTCTTGAGTACCAAATATATTCCGCCATAGCCCGGCGAACGCATATAGTAAGAATTGAGCGCGGGTGAATTAGCGCGCCATGTGCCGTTGGCAAGGTAATTGTCGGCAGGAGTAAGATAACTCGCATCGTCAGCGGTAATAACCGTCTGACCTTCGCGCAATTCTACGCCGTCGGCTTGTAATACACTGGTATTCACAAAATTAAAAAGCATTGCAGACAACAGCGTTGCGACACCAATCAAAATCGAACGTTTGACTTTACGTGTCATCTGCCGTCTGCAATGCTTCTTACAGAAATGCCTGACTATCAACTACTGATGAGCAGGACGAAGCAAGTCGTTTACAGTCTTCACCGGGTTGAAAGTGCTTACCGGAACCTCAACAAACAAGGTAATCCAGTCGCTCATTGCACCGTTCCAAAGGCCCGGCAACTCAAGCGCACGCACTGTTTTTCCCTCGATGCTCTTGCTACTGATAAATCCCGTCTGCGCATCGACAAACATCGGCAAATCAAACTTGTTGCCTTTGTAATCGACTGTTGAGCAAACCAAATCAACAGGGTTGAAATGAGTAGCTTGAGCCATTATATCTTTTTTGTTGTCAGGAATTTGTGTACTCTCCAAGATTTGTAACTGGATAGAGCCATCGGCACCCTTCACCCAATACGGACCACCGCCCGGCTCACCTTCGTTCTTCACCATACCACACACGCGGATTGGACGGTTAAGTTTGTTACGCAGGAAATCGAGTTTCTGATTGTCGGAATAAAGCGGATATTCGGCAGGTGGCAAAATAGCCAGTTTTGTTTTTATAAACGCCTCAACTTCAAGCATTAGCGTTTCGGTCGGATTCTCATCGAGCTTACGCAGATACTCGAACACCTTTGCTTGATTCGAGAGCAGCATGCCTGCTATCGCCTTCTTATACAGCAATGTATCGGCGTTTTGGCGTTCTTGCACAACATTGTCGATGTTTTTAATAAATATAATGTCAGCATCAATCTGGTTCAGATTGGCAATGAGAGCGCCATGTCCGCCCGGACGGAAAACCAAACCTCCATCGGGGCCTTTCACCGGCTTGTTGTTCTCATCAACAGCCACAGTGTCAGTTTCAGGTTTTTGAGTGCTGAACGACACTTTATATCTGCAATTATATTTTTTACTGTAAAGCGGAAGCACTTCATCCAACTTCTTCTCAAACAATTCCTTATGTGCCTCCGAAACCGTAAAGTGCAAACTTGCCGTGCCGTTGGTGGCAGCATAGGCCGCGCCTTCTTTCAAATGTTCTTCGAACGGTGTGATGCAACCATCGGATGTTTTGTGGAATTTCAGCAATCCCTTCGGTAACTTGCCGTAATTCAATCCCTTATCAGTTAAAATGGCTTTCAAAAGAACGTCGAGTTGTTTGTTTTTCAAAACATCCTCGACTGTAGTTCCCTGAGCTTTCAGCACATCCTGCAAATCGGCATAAAAAGCAAATTTTGTAATGTTGTTCACCAAATCGGCTATAGCCTTGTCGCTCATTGCCTTATCGTAGTCTTGCGGGCCCTTGTACGCATCCATTGTCTCGAAAAGTTTCTTGAACATTCGCGACGCAGCGCCCGATGCCGGAACAAATTTCAGTTTCCTCGCGCCAGACGCCTCAAACAGTTTCACATACTCGAGCAAACGTGCTTCCGACAAGCATTTAATGCCGTTTTTTGCTGTTGCTGCTGCCACTATGTCAAGTGGATTGAATCCTTTTGCAAATCGTCTGATTTGCTCTTCTACATCACGCGGCTCGAGATTGTGAGCCTTGATTGATGCCATTTCCTGCTGGTTATACATAAGCGTAGTATTTAGTGTTTAGTTTTTCGTTTTTAACCGCCTAAAAACGATTCGTTCGCCCCAAAATCAGGGTATATCAAAGTTAGCAATCTATGTGGGAAAAGCAAGAGGAAAAGCGCCTTTCTGCAAAGTTTTTGGCTTGCGCCAACGCGATTTTGGCCGTGTCGATTGTAAATCTACAATTTAGGCTGATATTTTTTTTGCAAAGATTTCTTTCTCGCACAGATTACACAGACAACACTGATTTTTTACCACGCGAATCACAGAATTGGATTCTACGATTGCGTTTCTATGGTAACCAATTGGAATCCACTACAAAAAAAGCAGAGACGTTGCATACAACGTCTCTGACATATTATCAATTATTTACCTGATTTTATTTTACCAGCACGCGCCTAACCGTGTCGCCGGTTTTTACAATGTAAACGCCAGGAATGTTGATGGTTATTTCCTCACGAATGCGATGAATCGCGTCCCTACAAACCAAATTGCCCATTGCATTGTAAACGGATATTTCCTCTGCGGCGTTCTCAACCACGATGGTGTTGCCATGGGTGTAAATGTTCACTGAGTTTGCAACCGATTCTACCACGGCGGTTGGCTTGTACCCCCAAACAACCTTGCCTTTGTATTCTTCATAATCCAACCAATCTTTGTCCCACTCGCCAGGTTTGTTTTCAACTTCACAATAAATCGTTGCGGTACATTCTACAAAAGCCAAATTACCTATTTTTTTAACAGTTTTCGGAATTGTCACCGACAACAAACCGCTGCAACCGGCAAATGCACAATCGCCAATGCTTGTAACCGAATTAGGAACATCGATTGCTGTAAGACCACTGCAATTAGTAAATGCCCAACCACCGATGCTAATAACTGAATTGGGTATTTTGATTGATGTAAGACCACAACCATAAAATGTGTAATTAGCAATACTTGTAACCGATTCGGGAATAGTAACAGACGTCAGACCACGGCAACCACAGAACGCTCTTTCAGAGATTTTTGTTACCCTATAATTAACACCCTCGTTTTCAACCTCTGTAGGAATAACAAGATTGCCTTCGGGGGCTGGATAATCTATATAAAATTCAACATTTTCACTATTATCAGGATATGTTACTGTGACAGTGTAAGGTTCTTTGTCACTTGTGATTTTGTAATACAAAGTCTGCCCACTACTACAAACGGCAGAAAAATCGAAATCTTTTGCCAAAGCCTGCCCTGCAAGCATTGCGGCAAAAATTAATATTGCAAATCTTTTCATATCAAAGTGTTATATAGTCAACTCTGCTAGTATTTGAAAACAAATGCAGAGCAATACAAATGTATAAAAGTATGTTGGTAAAGGAAAGTGTTTTTCCTATCTCACTGCACATCCCCTCGCAGAGCACGGTACCGTTTCCGCGAATCGGTGACAAAAATGCTGCTTGAGTAGTCGGTTATGATTTTCAGATAATGGTCCATTGCCAACTGCTTGTCGTTCAGTTGGTTCTCGTAGATGGTGGCAAGCATATAATGAGCGTTGTCGGCAAGCACATCATCGGGGAAACGCTCTGCCACAGCACGATAAGCATCGACTGCTCTGCCAATATCGTTCTTTGCACGATAGATTTCTGCTTTTAAAAATATTGCCTCGTCTGCAATAGGGGCATCGGCAAAACCGGTAATTATTGAGTCAAGATTCAGCAGTGCCAGAGAGTCATTGTGCTGATAGTGAAGCAAATCGGCCTTTGCATAGATAAGCATTGCCGTATCGGAGGCATCGCTCCAACCGGTGTTGTCCTCAATGAGCAGCGAAAGGTAGGCGGCATCGTTAGCCGTAAGTTTCTCGACACTCGCCTTCAGCGCATCGAGTTGAGCCTGCGCCCACTTGAAATTTCCAGTATAATACGCCAGCCGCGCCTTGCGCAGTTTCGCCTCCGAGCCTACAGGGTTATTTTTGTTGTTGTCCTCAACGCGGGCGTATGTGAGCGTGGCATCGACAGAGTTACCTTGCATCAGATAAACATCGGCAAGTTCAATGTCGATAGCCGCCAGCGTTGTCTTCTGAAGGCGCAAAGTGCGGGCATCCTCGAGCAGGAACTGCGCATCGGCCGTTTTGCCCAAATAGGTGGCCTTAAGTTTTGCCAAACTGCGCACCAAATCGACCGTTTCGGCATCAATACCCATATCCTGAAGTGCATCGGTCAAAGCCGATTCAAGACGCTGGTAATCGGACAGTTGGTTGTCGATTCCCAACTCGACACGACGGAACATCACCTGAAGCATTTCGGTTCGGGCGGCATTTGTATATTCCTGATTTCCACCCTTGTTTATTACATATTGGTAAGCATCGACGGCTGTCTCGAAATCGTTGTTGTCAGATGCCATCCGCGCCAACGAAACCACACGATGCCCATCCTCGTTCAAACGGCGGTCGAGTGCTTTGGCCTGAATCAGAGCCAACGGAAAGTTACGGTCTTGAACGTAAATCCAAATCAGAAGTTCGGCATATACCTTATTATCAGGATAGTTACGCGAATATTCGAGCAGTTTGTCAATCAGCAACTGGTTGAGCGACTCATCGGAATCGTTGTAGATAGCCTGCTGAAAATAGTTCTGAACCTGCTGCAAATAAACATCGCTCACGTTGAGCAACTCCAGAAATTCGACAATCATTTTGTTGTAATTGCGCTGATAATAATACAGTTGCGCCATTTCAATACGAAAATCGTAGTCGTTTTTCATCAACTTCCGGCCTGTGGTGTAAACCTCTTCGGCAAGTTCATAGTTACGCTTTTCGATGAAAGCCGATGCCAAACTATTTATCTGGCTAACACTGGCTGTCAACTTCTTGATTGTCTGATGATAAATTTGTTTAGCCTTGTCGGGATTGCCTTTCAACTCCTGAAGGTTGCCCAAATCGACATTGTATTTAAGGTTGCCACGGCTGAATTTCATCTGCGTCTGAATAAGCGATTCAGCAGCCTCGTAATCAGGTATTTGTAAAAGTGAATTCAGATAATAGCCGTAGTAGAAATCGGAATGACCATTCTGGTAAAGGCGTGCAAAAATGTCGGCGGCCTTCTGATATACACCAAGACGATAATACTGCATAGCTAACTGACTATCGGTCTGTTGGTTATTGGTTTGGCAAACAGCCTCGCCCGCCAACAGCAGACTACACAACAGCAACGCAATATTTAATCTTGCAAATCGCACGTTAGCAATTTGTTACATCAACGCAAGCGGTCGGCCGACTTCACAAGATCGTCATCGGCTTTGATACCTCTATATGCCAAAATGAGCAGAACAATATTGATTATCGGCAGAATCATTGCGAATTTGGGACTAATTGAAGAACCCATGCCGACAGAATGTTTTATTCCGAAGGCGTAAGCCACCATGCCTATCAGCACAATTGCCTGAAACACAATATTCAACCTCACTGTTTTCATTTGACGTGTGCGATTTTTGAAAAGGAAAATGGTAATCACACAAAGCAGTGCGGCGCAGAGAGTTATCACAGCCAGCGGCAGCATTGTTGTATCTTTCATTCCCGGAAGCATCGGCGACAGACTCCATGCCGTTACTTTAAACTTCATTAAAAGATTGCCAACAGCGGCATAAGGAATTGCGAAAAGGCAGAAAGTGAGCGCTGCCGCCACAAACAAATAAACAGATTGAATTCGTTGTATCATTTTAAAAATCAATTAAATTAAGCTTTTAACCATCGGTTGTGCGACACATTATTCATCAGAATTGCAGTCCGCGAACAACATTGGTTTTATGGCGTAAAGATAAGGCGAGTTTTACTGATTGTCAAAAACATTTAGCAGCCTTACACGATATTAAATCCAGTATTCGGCAAAACCTAAAGCGAAAATACACGGAACGGTTACAGCCTGCTGAAATCTTTAATACATTTGCCGCCGTTTTCATAAAAATAACTGATAATGAAACCGATAATCACAATTCTGCTGCTTGTTATCTCTAACACATTTATGACTTTCGCGTGGTACGGCCACCTGAAATTCGGCGAGATGCGAGGCTTCAAAGATTTGGGGCTGTGGGCCATAATCCTCATCAGTTGGGGCATTGCGCTGTTTGAGTACTGCTTTCAGGTTCCGGCCAACCGTATTGGGTCCAACATCAACGGCGGACCGTTCAGCCTTATCGAACTGAAAGTTATTCAAGAGGTTGTGTCGCTGACGGTGTTCACCATTTTCACCATTGTGCTCTTCAAAACCGAGACTTTCCGCCTGAACCACATTATCGGATTCGTATTCCTGATTCTGGCGGTCTATTTTATTTTTAAAAAGTAACTCGCTTATCATAAATAACTTATAACAATAGACAATACCTGTCTAAAAAGGGAGAATAGTTGTCGCTTTGCTTTTTAACTTATGGATTATAAAGTTGACTTTTATTCTTACATTTGCGCAAAATCAGAATACAATGGATTACAACACAAACAGAAAGAAATTGGAACTGCCTGAATATGGCCGGCATGTGCAAGAAATGGTTGACATGATCAAAAGAACACCAGACAGAGAGGAACGCAATCGCCTGGCCATGAGCACCATACAGTTGATGGGCAATATGAATCCGCAACTGCGCGATGTGGCCGACTACAAGCACAAACTATGGGACCATCTGGCAGTAATCGCCGATTTCGACATTGACATCGACTCCCCGTATCCATTGCCAACTGAGGCCGAAATTCACCAGAAGCCGATGAAGATGAAATACAGTAATCCTGATGAAATCAGATTCAGACATTACGGCAAAATTCTGGAAGACATGGTGCGCAAAATTACCCAATATCCCGAAGGTGAGGAAAGAGACGCACTTATTGCAATTGTCGGCAACCAAATGAAAAAGTCGTTCCTGACATGGAACCGCGAGACTGTGTCGGACGACGTTATTTTCTCCGACATGCTTGCCATTGCCTGCCATCGTATGACTATACCCGCCGGACTTAGACTGAAAGATTCGAAGGAACTGCTTCGCATGCAAGCACTTGCGAATAACAACAATGGGGTGGGCGGCAAAAACTCAGCAAAAAAGCATAAGGCGAACAAAAAGAAGAACGCCCCCAAAAAACAGAAATAATTTTCTGATTGCAAGTTAGTCGAAGAGTTCCATCATTTCGTCGATGGTGAAATTCTTGAATGGATTGCTGTTGGCAAAAATGTCGGCCAGATGGCTTTTCTTGTTCTGCAAGGCAATTATTTTTTCTTCCAGAGTACCGGCTGTAACAAACTTATACACAAACACATTCTGTGTCTGACCTATGCGATGAGCCCTGTCGACAGCCTGATTTTCGGCTGACGGATTCCACCATGGGTCTAGAATGAACACATAATCGGCAGCCGTCAGATTTATGCCTACCCCTCCGGCTTTGAGCGATATTAAAAATACATGTACATTCTCATCGGTCTGGAACCTCCGTATAACTTGTTCACGGTCAGATGTTTCACCAGTCAACATTACATAAGGTATGCCACGCTCGCGCAGATACTCCTCATACACATTCAAATACTTAACGAACGAACTGAACATCAATACCTTATGATTCTCTGAAAGAATTGTTTCAAGCACTCTTGTGACTTCGTCAAACTTAGCCGAAGGTTCGTTGAATCCAGCCAACTTAGGATGGCATGCTATCTGTCGCAGGCGCATCAGCGACTGCAGCACCATGGCCGACGCTTTTGAAACACCATCGGCGTTAATTTTCTCCAACAGCAAGTTGCGCGCCGACGACTTTTCTTTCTCATACAATATCTGCTGCTCGCTCTCCATTGTACAAACTCTGACTTGCTCAGTTTTTGGTGGAAGATCGCCAGCCACCTCCCCCTTTGTACGCCGCATGATAAAAGGTTCTATCAGCGCCTTCAATCTTGCCGATCTATTGCATGTCGGATCTCGTTCGATAACCGACACATAATCAGTCTTAAACCGTTGGAAACTGCCGAGCAATCCGGGGTTTATAAAATTCATCTGAGTCCACAAATCAGTCAGACTGTTCTCGATTGGCGTGCCCGTAAGAACAAGTTTATATTTTGAACGCAACCTGATTACCGATGCGTAACTCTTTGATGTATTGTTTTTTATAGCCTGACTTTCATCGAGTATAATATAATTGAATGGGTATGTTGAAAGCATGTCACAATCATTGCGTACAAGCCCATAAGTGGTCAACACAATATCGTAATTGCCGAAAACATAGGAGTTGCGAGCCCTGCCTATGCCCGCATGAGCCAGCACCTTTAACGATGGCGCGAAACGTGCCGCCTCAGCCTGCCAATTATGAATGAGCGACAAAGGCACAACAATAAGACTTGTATTTCTTTTAGTCGCACGCTCTGGTTTCGGCTCCTCAAAGAGCGACAATTGCGCATGCTCTTGATTTTGTGGACATTGGCTCTCACACTCCTCGTTTGCCGAATCGAGCAGAAGCGCCAAAGTCTGCAGTGTTTTTCCGAGGCCCATGTCATCGGCCAGACAACCTCCAAAGCCATGCGACCTCAACAGTTTCATCCAGTAGTATCCTGTTAGTTGGTAAGGGCGAAGCGTTGCCTGAAGCCCGGCAGGAATAGTAGCCCGTGGCAAATTCCCCGGTTTGAATACATTGAGCATGCTGTCAACATCGTGCGATGAAATTCCTGCCTCATGCAATAAGCCGAACATATGTTTCCTGACCTTCAGACAGCCGTTGTCAATCTGCCCCGCAAGGAAAAAATCGGAATATTTGGCAAACCACTCAGCGGGCAAAACGGCAATGGTACCGTCAGGCAGTTCGTACTCACGTATATTGTGAAGAATGTTGTGACGAAATTTCAGGAATGGTATTTCGTATCCTCCTATGACAGCCGTTCCCTTTAAATCGTACCAGTCGTTGTCATTATTCACCACAAGTGTCAGATCGATTTTACCGAAGAAGTATTTGCGGTCGAAAAAGTCCTGCCGTATTTCAAACCCGCCATCGCGCAATTGGTCCGTCAGACCTGCTATTCGGTCGACGGCTTGCAGCAACACATCATTCGACTCAGCCTCAGAAGCATCACTCACATAGAAAAACACACCATCGGTGGTTTCCAAATTCATCGACTTCAGTTTTTCGACACAATCAACCTCCGCCTCACGTTGTCTGATAGTCTTTACAAATCTCACATTGTCGCCCTCCCGCTGCATCTCGACAAAAGCGCGGTCGGGATTGTTCGGAAATATTATCTTCGACCCGTATCTGAACTTTAGCATCAGTACCGGACGTCCGTTCAAATCGTTTTCGAAACTGAGCAAAGCGTCAGGTGATTTTTTAACAATATCGACATTAAATCCTGTGGCCCGAACCTTGAAATTCTTTACTGTGTTGATTATGAATTTCTCAAAATAGACGGCTTCCGTTTCTTTTCGAATATGGACAAAATCGTTACGCAGAAACGGATCGATTTTTTTACTGTCGATGTCGTAAAACTGATACAGCACTTTGTTTATCACCACTATACAAGGCGAGGAATCGGTAATGACAATGGCTGTTTTTCCTTTGAGTTTCTCATAATGGTCGCCGTGATCAATGGCTATCCGGTAACGGATTCCATTCTCATTACGGTCGAAAAGGAAAAGCATATGCGATTTTTCGGCCGCAAGAGTAATCTCATCTACCGAATATATCTGGCTTAATTTAGGGTCTTTATAAAACAGTCGTAAGTTGTGCGCGGCAATCAACTTCAGCATTTTTTTCAGCCTTATCTCAATATGCGGCCTTATGCGCTTCTCGATGAACTCCTTGTCGACATGGCGCAAAAAATCGGCAGGCGGCTCCTTTGAGAACAGCCGTGCTATATAAATGTCATCGATGGAACCATATAGTTTTATAAGTTCGTCATAATCGGGACAATACCCGACAGCATCGGCAATGTTTATCGGAGAGGCCTTGTCGATGACCGAATAGAGCGAACTGCCAGTGCTTGGCGTTATGATGTACGGGATAAGTTCAACTCCAAACTTGCGGTGGGTGGTAACAATTATTATAAGTTCCTTCCGCATCAGTTTCCTCCGGACATTTTTACCTTATAACCGGCTTGCTGCAAAAGGTCATAAACTTTCTGTTTAAACTCGCCTTGAATGATTATCTCCCCGTCTTTAGCCGACCCGCCGACACCACATTTGTTTTTTAGCATTTTGGCAAGTTCCTTCAAATCGTCGGCTGTGCCCACAAAACCTTGAACAAGCGTAACCGATTTTCCGGCACGCTGCTTGCGGTCGATACTGACTTTAAGATTCTGCCTGCCAGGTTCGAGAGTCTCCGGCTCCTCTTCGTTTTCAGTTTCATATGCAAAGTCCGGATTTGTTGAATAGACCACATTCAAACGTTCCTTCCAATCGTTGTTGCGGTTGCTGTTATTTTTACCCATTTCAAATTTCAGTTAGTTTTTCTGCAAATTGCAAAGCAACGAAGATAGAAAAATCTTTGGCAGGCCACATGACCATTACCACTGATTTTTTCAGAAAAACTCGAGGAGTTGCAAACACCCGGAAGGCCCAAAGCTGAATGGAAATTTTATTTCTTGCTGAACACGATCTCCGAATCGGTAATCTGATAATTCCAATTCATTGCGGTTGCTATGATTTCTGCAACCATTTCGGAGGTCGGCTGATCGAAATGACCAGTATAATTGACATTTTTCGCGTCATTAGGAATCGTTATTTTCTTACCAAGATAAGACCCCAGCTGCGATACTATCTGTGTCAACGGAACACTGTTGTAACTGAACGTCCCCGTGTGCCATGCAATTGAGTTGTTGTCAATGCTGTCGGCTGGAACAAGTGTGTTTTTACCACAATCGAATGAGGCGTGTTGTCCCTTGGTTACAACAATACTGTTTTTGCGGCTTCCGAATGCCACTTTTCCCTCAACCACCGACAAATCAATCTTTTTAGCATCAGCGTAAGCTTTAAGATTGAACGATGTTCCCAACACCTTGGTAAATACATGCTGCGGTGTTTTCACAACAAACTCATCGCCATTGTGGCGGACTTCAAACATTGCCTCTCCAATGAGCGCTACTGTGCGAGTATGGTTCAGGCTGTTGTATTTGTAAGCAATCTGGCTGTTTTTGTTTAACCATACAATCGAACTATCGGGCAAGGTGACCATCTCAGGTACATTGGCCGACACATATTTAAATATGTCACTTTGAGTGTTTGTACGGAATGTGAAAATACCGATAAGCAAGGCTATCGACGCGGCAATTGAACCTATCCACACAAAACGATTCCGAACAATACGGTGCTTAGTGAGTTGCTTAAACTGCTGCCACTCAGCGTCCACGTCCACATCCATTTCATATTTCACATTGCCGGCAGCCTCCCAAATGCGCACAATTTCGGCGTACTCGTCAGCGTTGGCCGGAGTCTGCAGCCACATGTCGAGTTCCTGCCGCTCGTTGTCGGTCAACAGGCTTCCCGTCAGTTTTTTCGCTAATATTTCCGAAATTGTGTCTTGCATAATTTTTCGCATTACCTTATAAGAACAATTTAAAAGGCTCGTACCCTACCCCCGACAGCAAAAAAAATACGAGAATTTTTAAATACGGCGACAACATTGCACGTAACTCCCTGATTGACTTTCCAATATGTTTTTCAACCGCTTTTACAGATATGTCGAGATTATCGGCAATTTCCTTGTTGCTTAGTCCTTGGAACCGACTGAGCGAGAACACCAGCTGACTGCGTTCGGGCAGTTTCCCGACGGCATCGATTATGGCATTCTCGACTTCACCAGGCAGATAGTCCGACCTGTCGGGAGTTGCCACACTGTCAAGTTGCGTCTGAGTATATTCGTCTTCGAGTTGTACCCTCTTGTGCTTTTGTATATGATTGATTGACAGATTCACAATTGTGCGACGCAAATACGAAGTGAAATTCGACTGATCGTCGATAGTGCCCCGATGCTCCCACAAGTTTACAAACGCCTGTTGCGCAACATCATGAGCCTGTTCGCTGTCCTTGACAATGGAATAAGCGAAATTGCACATGGATGCGAAATTCTTGCGAAACAAACCTTCGAATTGTCCTTCAGTCAACATCAACTGCTGTTTTGTGTGCAAATTTAATCTAAGGTTTGTTCAAATCAGCTGCGTCAAGTTTTTTTTTGAGCAGAAGAGTTACAATAGCATCCAACTTTTAGAATCAGGTGTGCCAAAATTCGGGTTTCAACATCTATATTTGCCACGTATGGCAGACATTTTTCACGAAATATTGAAGAAATACTGGGGTTACGACTCGTTCAGACCACTGCAAGAGGACATTATAAAATCTGTTGCACAAGGGAACGACACTCTGGCTCTAATGCCAACCGGCGGAGGAAAATCGATAACATTTCAGGTGCCTGCCATGGCAAAGCCCGGATTATGCCTTGTAATCACACCTCTCATTGCACTCATGAAAGACCAGGTTGAGAATCTGCGGAAACGCGACATCAAGGCTTATGCCATCTACTCAGGAATGTCAATGCCCGAAATCAACCTCGCTCTTGACAATAGCATAAACGACCCTGAGGCAAAATTCCTCTATTGCTCACCTGAGCGGCTTGGGACAACAATGTTTATCGAAAAAATCAAGCAGATGAATATCAACCTGCTGGCTGTCGATGAGTCGCACTGCATATCGCAATGGGGATACGATTTCCGTCCTTCATACCTCAAGATCGCCGAAATCAGGGGAATCCTGCCCGACGTACCAGTTCTGGCCGTTACAGCAACTGCCACACCGCAAGTTGTTCTAGATATTCAGGACAAACTGGCGTTTAGAAAACATAATGTCTTCAAAAAAAGTTTCGAGCGCAAAAACCTGATTTATCTTGTACGCGAGGTTGACGACAAATACCGGCACATGCTGCGCATCATAAGCCACATTCCCGGAACTGGCATTGTATATGTTCGCAGCCGCCAAAAAACAAAAGAGATATCTGACTTTCTGAATCAGAACGGAATAAGCGCTGACTACTACAATGCCGGACTCACTCCCGAGGCGCGCGACGAAAAGCAAAACGCATGGAAAAACGATACCACACGCGTTATTGTTGCCACAAACGCCTTCGGCATGGGTATCGACAAGCCCGATGTACGGTTTGTCATCCACATTGACCCGCCCGACACACTCGAAGCCTATTTCCAAGAGGCAGGACGCGCCGGCCGCGACGAAAAACAGGCTTTTGCCATAATGCTCTACCATAAATCGGACAAGCAGCAACTGGCCCAACGTACGGTGCAAACCTTTCCTCCGATAGAAAATATAAAACACGTTTACGAGTGTCTGTGCTACTATTACCAACTGGCGGAAGGTGAAGGAAAAGGTCGCAGTTTCGATTTGGACCTGTCGCAGTTCATCTCGGTTCACAAACTGAGCAAGTATATAGTACACAGCAGTTTGAAGATACTTCAGCAATGCGGTTACATCGAGTATAGCGAGGATGTGAACAATCCATCGAGGGTGCTGTTTACCGTCGAGCGCGACGATTTATACAAATATCAGTCGGTCAACCCAAACGAGGACAACATTATCAAATTGATTTTGCGCACCACAAGCGGCATTTTCACCGAATACCGCCCGATTGACGAGAATGATATTGCAAGAAAACTCAACTGCACGCGCCAGACGGTTTACGAAACCATGAAGAAACTGGCCAAAGACAAGATAATAAGCTATATACCGCAAAACTCGCTGCCTCAGATTTACTTTACCGAAGAGCGGCTGCCTCAAAAATCGCTATACATCGGCCCCGAGCATTATTTGGACCGTAAAAAACTGTATGTCGAAAAAATCAATGCGGTACTTGGCTATGCAACTGATTTCAAATGCCGTGTGCAACAACTTTTACACTATTTCGGCATGACAGATGTGCCAATGTGCGGAACATGCGATGTCTGCACCAGCCGACATCAAACCGACATGCTAGAATTCGAATTTCAAAACATAAAATCACTCATTGGCAAGCAAATAACTTCAGAGCCTACACGCATCGACGACCTGCCCGACAAGATCGGCAAGGATCAGAAAAAAATCGGACGGGTTACACGGTGGCTGCTCGACAACTGCTATCTTGAAGAAGGACATGACGGAACTCTATCTTTAAATCCGGACAAGCCATTAACCGAATGCTAAACAACACACTATCAACAGAATGAAACAAACACTCACTGCCCGGGATATTCAATCGTACATAAAACTGGTAATCTGGATATTGGTTATTGCATACCTGTGCTTCTCATCGGGGCCCAACATCGACGGGCTAAAAATCAACATAATACCGGTTTGGCTAAAACCATATATGGACAAAATTGTGCACTTTATTATGTTTTTTGTGCTTGCCTTCATCATCAAATCGCTATACTGGCAAAAAACCATCGACATGAAACCATATTACGTGCTTCTGACTGCCGGAGCGACCTACGCAGCACTCACCGAGATTGTGCAGTACTACCTTATACCCACCCGCAGCGGCGACGTGCGCGACTTTGCATGCGACATTGCCGGCATGACACTTTCTGTATTTGTGTTTCCGCGATGGCCCCAATTTGTAAAATGGCTGTTTGGCTAATTCAATCAGTACTGCCAGTTTTCTTATCGACAACTTCTCTGATTTGAGGCAAGGTGTGCTGCCATTCATCAACAACAAAACCAATCAGCTCCTTCGGGGTTGCGCAATCCACATCAATCTGAGACACAACGTCATACGCCTTGATCATACCCAAATAGCTGAACGCTGTCTGCAAGGCGTGCTTTTTCATTCTAACAACTTCGCCATCACCCTTTTTCTGAGCCGCCTCCAAATCGGCAATATCACTTGTGACTGACGAGGCATACACATCAAGCACCCTCCTCAGTTCGCCCCACTGACCGGCACATGCCTCAACAAGCGTACTTAAATCGAAATTATCTCCCGAACAATCCGATTTTTTTCTTTCTGCCGACCGTTCCCCATCCTTTCTGCTTATGCCAGCATACTTACATATTTTAGCGCACAAGTCCTCGGGAACGAAAGGCTTCATCACATAATCGTTCATGCCGTTGCTCAGACAACGCTCGCGCTCCTCTTTGAAAGCATGGGCAGTCATGGCAATTATCGGCACATTGCAATTAGGCTCCGTCATACCCCTGATTGCCCGCGCAGCCGCGTTGCCGTCCATCACCGGCATTTGAATGTCCATCAGCACCACATCGTAAAGCGTTTTCCCCGCTTTTTCGACTGCAATCTGGCCGTTGCCGGCAATATCAATCTCCACATTCTGATTCCAGGCCTTGAGTGTGTCGATGGCAAGTTGCTGATTAATCTCATTATCCTCCACAAGCAAAATATGCAATTTCGCGTCGGACGACTGCAAGCTGACGGTTTCCGACTGTACTATTGCCGTCAACTCCGAGCGTTTCAGAATCAGATTGAACTTAAATGTGGATCCGCGATCCAGTTCGCTCTCAACAGTTATTGTTCCTCCGTACATTTCAACCAACTGTCTGGTTATCGAAAGCCCCAAGCCTGTACCGCCATACTTGCGCGTGGTATCGGTATTAGCCTGTGTGAAGCTTTCAAAAATCTCCGACTGACGTTCCTTTGGTATGCCAATTCCATTGTCGCTGACTTCAAACCCCAGATTCACATTATCGTCCGTCGAACTTATTAGGATTACTTTCAGACTGATAATACAATCATTGCCTGTGAATTTAATTGAGTTGTTCAGCAGATTTGTCAAAATCTGATTAATGCGCAACGGATCACCGGTAACTATCGTCGGGACGGTCTCGGCTATGTCGATACTGATTGATATCTCCTTATCACCCCGTTTGACACTTAATGCGTCAACACACTCGCTTATCATGGCCCGGAAATCGAAGTTGACATCCTCCAGTTGCATCTTACCCGCCTCAATCTTCGACAAATCGAGAATATCATTTATGATGAACAGCAGATTTTTACCCGAAGTTTTAATGTTATTCAGATACTTTAACTGCTGACCATCGGGGCTCATCTTCAACAGAAGGTTGGTAAAGCCGATGATGGCATTAAGCGGAGTTCGTATCTCATGGCTTGTATTGGCAAGAAACACTTCTTTCATCTGGTTGCTACGGCTTATCTCTTTGTTTACCCTCTCAAGCTCCTCTTTCTGTCTGTTGATAATATCGAGCGCCTTCTCAAGCTCCTGCTTCTGCAACTCAATCCGATACATGGCTTTCTGCAACTGCAAGTGATGCTTACTTGACTTTTTGAACGCCAGCTCCAGATTGCCGCGCTCCGCATCAAGCCTCTCAATCTGGCGCTGGGCCTCCTGGTTTTTATCGGCAAGACCGCGTGCCTTCTCAATCAACTCGGCTTCACGGTTTTTCGAATACATTATTTGCGACACCACACTCACACCTTGCAGCTCGCCATTACTTATAAAGGGTAAAAAAATAAGGTCGGCACGCTTTACAAGATTGTCATCGACTTTTTCTTCAACTTTATAACTGAGATTTCTTCTGTGACGCACACAAGTTCTAAGATAAGTCGCCATGTCGGGGTTATCTTTGTATTCGCTAATGTTGTCACCGGTATGCAGGCTGCCCAACACGTGCTCGCTATTCGACGAATCATTGTCAGACAGCAAAAAACCGTTCACGTCAAAATAAAGTGAACTTATTCTTTTACGCACAATATTGTTATAATCGAACATTGAAGCCACCCTGAGATTCACTTTCTTTACAATCAAAACGATGGCAATTGTTGCCAATAAGGCGTAAATCGATATTAATACGATAGCAAGGATCATTATTCCGCAATTGAATTTTGGTTGCAATATAGTCCGAAATTGGAATTCTCGGACTCAAACACAATAAAAAACGGCAACCAATACCGATTGCCGTCCCTGTTTTGTAGCGAGAGCGGGGCATGATCCCGCGACCTCATGATTATGAATCATGCGCTCTAACCAGCTGAGCTACCTCGCCATTCCGATTAAGCGGGTGCAAACATACTGCCTTTTTTTTAAAAACAAAACAGATTGAGGAATTTTAGGCGACGTTATTTAAAGTCCCTCAACGCCTTGTTTGTCAGTCTGATAAAAATATCGCCACAGCGGTGCGGCCATCAGAGCCTGCAGAATATCGCCGCGCTGGAGCAGATTGAACAGCTCATTGCGGGAGAGCAGATGCACGCTTATGTCTTCTGTGGCATCGAGATGCTGCCCCGATATTTTCTGAACGCCAGTGGCAATAAATGTGTGGCTCATATTGGTGTTCGCCGACGGATTGGGCGACAGCGACAAAAAATGGCTCCACTCACCACCTCCAAAGCCCGTTTCCTCCAGAAGCTCGCGTTTAGCCGCAACCAGCAGTTCCTCGCCCTGCTCGACCACGCCGCACGGCATCTCGTAGCAGGTTTTGCCAAGCGCGTGACGGTACTGACGCTCCATCACAAACTGCCCATCGACAGTGGTGGCAATCACATTCACCCAATCGGGATATTCCAAAACGTAAAACTCGGGATGGATGCGGCCATTGGGCAGTTCCACCTTGTCGCGCCGCGCGGTGAGCCACGGACGGCGGAACAAATACTCGCTCTCAATCACACGCCATTTTCCTTCCTCGTTGACAGTGCTTTCCATTTTTTCAGTTTTTTTTCAAAAGTAGGATTTATTTGGTGAAACGTTTAACAGGTTTAACAAGTTTAAAATAATCTGAATTTTCTTTTCCGTGCTTTCCGCGTTTTCTGTAGTTTGCAAACAAAAAAAATCCGTAGCCATTGCCGGCCACGGATTCCCTATCATTATTATAACTTAAAACTATTTCAGTTTCTCCTTAATCGCTGCTGATTCAGCCTCGTAGCCAGGTTTGTCGAGCAGGGCGAACATGTTTTTCTTGTAAGCCTCAACACCCGGTTGGTCGAACGGATTCACATCGAGAATATAGCCCGAAATGCCGCAGGCCAGCTCGTAGAAATAAATCAGTTGGCCAAGGTTAAACTCGTCGAGTTTCGGAATCGAGATGCGGATGTTTGGCACACCGCCATCGACGTGAGCCAGAATGGTGCCAAGCTCGGCCATTTTGTTCACCTCGTCGATATGCTTGCCCGACAGGAAGTTAAGCCCGTCAAGATTGGCTGCGTCTGACGGAATCTGCAGGCTTGCATTGGGACTCTCAATCGAGATAACTGTCTCAAACAGACAGCGTTGTCCCTGCTGAATGTATTGTCCCATACTGTGCAAATCCGATGTAAAATCGACGCTTGCAGGGAAAATGCCCTTCTGCTCTTTGCCCTCGCTCTCGCCGTAGAGCTGCTTCCACCACTCGGCGAAGAAGTGCAGTTTCGGGTTGTAGTTGGCAGTCAGCTCAATGCCTTTGCCTTTCTTATATAGCGCGTTACGCACAGCGGCATAAACTGCCGACGGGTTCTTTTCAAAATCGATGTCGGCACCTGTCGATTTCTTCATTTCAACGGCACCGCCCACAAGTTGCTCAATGTCGAATCCGGCAATGGCTATCGGCAGCAGGCCCACGGGGGTGAGCACGCTGAAACGGCCGCCCACATTGTCGGGAATGACGTATGTTTTGTAACCCTCTTGGTCGGCCAGAGTGCGCAGTGCACCTTTTTTAGCGTCGGTGATGGCCACAATGCGCTCAACCGACTCTTTCTTGCCAAATTGCGCCTCGCAGTCGGCTTTCAGAATGCGGAAGGCGATGGCCGGCTCTGTTGTGGTTCCCGATTTCGAGATAACCACAATGCCCCATTTGCGGTTCTTCAGAACGCTTTGGAGTTCAGCGAGATAATCTTCGCCAATATTTTGTCCAGCAAAAACAACCAGCGGATTGCTGTGCGGCTTGAGTTGTGCGAAACTGTCCGATAGCGCGTCGATAACAGCCTTTGCGCCAAGATAAGAGCCACCTATTCCAATGACTACCACCACCTCGCACAACTGCTTCATTTTTTGAGCAGTTGCCTTGATGTCGGCAATCTCGGCAGCCGTAATCGACGATGGCAGGTTCACCCAGCCAAGAAAGTCGTTGCCTTTGCCAGTACGGTTGTATAGTGCGGTAATATTCTGTTTAACAGCATCTTTGTAGGCCAAAACGTCGGCTTTGCTGATGAAGCCGAGCGTCTTCGAATAATCGACCTTTAAGTTCGACATTTTTTATGATAATTTTTCGGTTAAACTCTTGATTGTTGCCTTTGGATTGGCACCCTCGTAAAGTATTGAGTATAAGCTTTCCGAGATTGGCATATCAACATTGTGCTTCTTGTTAATCTCGTGGATGCACTTCGATGCATAGTAGCCTTCAGCCACCATATTCATCTCATTTTTAATGTATTCCACCGAATAGCCTTTGCCAATCATTGTGCCGAAATAGCGGTTGCGGCTGAACTGCGAGTAAGCCGTCACCAGAAGGTCGCCAAGATAGGCGCTGTCTTTGATGTCGCGGTTGATGGGGTACACCTTGTCGGTGAAACGCTGCATTTCGCGTATTGCGTTGGAAATCAATACGGCAAGGAAGTTGTCGCCGTAGCCCAGAGTGGTGCAGACGCCAGCCGCCAATGCGTAAATGTTTTTCAGCACAGCTGCGTATTCGGTGCCCAGAATATCGTCGGAAATGACGGTGCGAACATAGCGGTTACGCATCATATCGGCCACTGCCACAGCCTTTTCCTCTTCGGTGAAGGCGATGGTGATGTACGACAGACGCTCGAGCGCAATTTCCTCCGCGTGGCACGGTCCGGTGATAATGCCGATGTTGTTGTACGGCACCTTGTGAACCTTGTGCAGATAGTCGCCAACCAGCAGATTATCTTCGGGAATGATGCCCTTGATGGCCGAAACCACCGTCTTTTCGGTGAGCGATTCGGTCAGGCCCGAAAGCGCCGATTTCAGGTAGGCCGACGGCGTTACGAACAGGATGGTGTCGCTGTTGCGGACCACTTCGTTCACGTCAGTTGTCAGGTTCAAATTTTTGGTATCGAACTCTACCGAACTCAAATAGAGCGGGTTAGTGCCCACCTTTTTCATATGTTCCACCGCCTCGGGGTCGTGCATATACCAGTTCAGCGGCTGCGGTTTTTCCTCAATTATCTTTGCAATTGCGGTGGCCCAACTGCCGCCGCCAATTATTCCTACTCGTCCTAAATCAAACATTTTTCAATTATTTGATGGCAAATATAGTTTTAACTTAAACAGAAAGGAAAAATAGTGGTGAATTTTTGAACAGCGCTACATCAAAGGTCGGTGATAAACTTCTATGTGAAATCCTTACGACATTTGGGATGTGCTATACATCGCATTGATAATAATAAACTTAATTGACTATAACAAATCTTTCGGTTCTATGCCCAAAGCGTTACTAATTAAGCAAAGTGTTTTAATGGTAATATTGATACGCCCCGATTCGATACGGCTCACACTTGAGCGTTCCATATCGCAGAGATATGCCAAATCCTGAACCGACAAATTCTTTTCCTGTCGTAAACTCTTTATTTTAAGAGCGATTTGCTTTATCTCATCTTGATAATCCATCACTTTTGCGTAACATATTTGCTACACAAATATTTTTATTTACTTTTGGGGTATGCGTAACATATAAGTTACGTAAGTTTTTTTATGTGTTTAATCTTAAAGTATTTTACTATGAAAAGGACATCGTTAGCCGCTTTAGTTATGGCGGCAGTAGTTTTTGCAAGTTGCTCTAAGGAAGAAGAAAAATCACCCGAAATCATTCTCGAAAAAGATTCTGCAATACTGACTTCGGGTGATGAATTTTTAATTAACGCAACATCGGATTATGACCTCACCTTTAAATCAGAAGATGAGTTCCACGCAAAAGTTGACGAAAAAGGTTTGGTTACTGCGACATACGTTGGCGAAACAAATATTGTGGTTAGCAATACCGAAAAAAGTAAAAAGGTGAAAATCACAGTAAGGCCAGAATATAATATATGCGAAGACCTTTGTCAATATTTAGGAAAAACAAAATCACAAATCTTATCTAAATTTGGTGACCCATATACATCAACTGAAAAATACATTAGATATAAAGATTACACATCCTACGTTAGCCTATTAGTGTTTACAATAGAAAATGACGTGGTTACAGGTGTATCTATTGCTGTAAGCACCCTATATATGTCTAGTTTAATTAGTTATTTGAAAGAACGTTATGTGCTTGTAAGTATGAAAGATGACATATATATGTATTATGATAATACTGATGAATCAAAAATAACAACTGCGATAGGAATGTTCGTATATGATGCATCTTATTTGGCAGTTACTTATGTCCGAAGCAAGTAACTATTTTCCACATAACGAAATATTTCAAAGGACGTTAATTGCGTCCTTTTTTATTACCCTTTACCGTTCCCGTAGGCATTCCAGCCTTGAGCCGATATGCGCGCGCTTCCTGCGTTGCGGCCGATGAGCGTGTAAACTTCAGGCTCGTCGGTGATTTGGCCGATAATCGATATTTCCTGCATTTTGCCCGCAATCTCAACCTGCTCGGCGGGGATGGTGAAGAGCAGTTCGTAATCCTCGCCGCCGTTCATTGCAAGCATTGTGGGGTCCATATTCATTTCGGCGGCTACGGCTTCGGTTTGCGCGTCAACGGGCAGTTTGTTCTCGTAAATTTTCACTCCGGTGCCCGACTGTTTGCAGATGTGCAGCAGTTCCGACGACAGGCCGTCGCTCACATCAATCATCGCTGTGGGCGTGAGTCCGTTGGCACGGATAGCGGCAATCACATCGCGGCGAGCTTCAGGTTTCAACTGACGCTCAAGCACATAGTCGTATTTCGAAAGGTCGGGTTGCGAGTTGGGGTCAATCATAAAAACGTCCTTCTCGCGGCGTAGAATCTGCAATCCGGCGTAGGCCGCACCCAAATCGCCCGACACGCAGACCAGATTGCCCGGTTTGGCACCGTTGCGGCAGAAAGCCTTGCCCGGTTCAACCTGCCCGATGGCCGTAATGCTGATGACCATTCCCGTCATTGAGCTTGTGGTGTCGCCTCCCACAAGGTCGACATCGTAACGCTCGCAAGCGCGACGGATGCCGTCGTAGAGTTGTTCGAGCGCCTCAACCGAGAATTTCGACGACACTGCCAACGACACAGTTATCTGCTTTGGCGTTGCGCCCATAGCGTAAACATCTGACAAATTGACCATTACAGCCTTGTAGCCCAAATGAGTGAGCGGTGTGTAAACAAGGTCGAAGTGGATGCCCTCAGCCAGAAGGTCGGAAGTTACAACAAGGTCGTTACCTTCCGATTTTATGATTGCGGCATCGTCGCCAATGCCCTTCACAGTTGCAGTGTTTTTAATGCCGAACGGCTTTGTGAGCCGCTCAATCAGCCCGAACTCGCCCAAATCGGACAGCGGGGTAGCCGATTTTTTATCTGTCATTTTGTATCGATTTTTAAATCCTGCCTTGCAGGATGCGCAAAAGTACAAGATTGTAGTGAATTTTATATCTTTGTGGCGCAAAAACAGAAACACAATGGTTTTAAGATTGTTTTTCACCGTATTGGTTACCGCAATTGCCGTCGGCACTGCCTGCGCGCAAGAGAGCGACCTTTTCTTCCAACTCAACGACAACCAGCCTGGCTACGGCAAGGTTACACTTGAGCAGGATGCAAAACTCAGCCAAATGATTGGCGCCTTTGCCGACGCCAACAAACGTGATGGCATAAAAGGTTACAGAATACAGATATATTCAGGTTCGGGACAAAACGCCCGCGCAACAATGCAAACCATCAGCCAGCAGTTTCTGAAAAACTTCCCCGATTTTGACCCCGCACAGGTATATCCCGAATACAAAACACCTTATTTCAAACTTTGTGTGGGAGATTTCCGCAGTCGTGGCGAAGCGAATGCCTTTTACCATAAAATCCGTGAACTTTACCCCGATTCATACATTGTGAATTCGAAAATAAAATTCCCGAAACTCACTCCCGACGATGTGATGGAATAGTGCAGGTTCGCACACATGCATTTCTTCGACGTAACCAATCAATTGTAATTCAAGCTGATTGATGCGATTCATATTTCACAAAACAAATTTTGACGTTTAAAAAATAAACTCTATCTTTGCAGTCGCAAAACCGATAGAGGTTTCCTTAACATCGCGGGGTAGAGCAGTTGGTAGCTCGTTGGGCTCATAACCCAGAGGTCGCTCGTTCGAGTCGGGCCCCCGCTACAAAGACAAGAATCAGCATCAGAAACGGTGCTGATTTTTTTGTTCGCAACAATCACAACCCTCCAATCATTCCCGCATCGGCAAAACTGAAGTATTTATTGTCGGCTATTATTATATGGTCCATGACACGGATGTCGAAAAACTTGGCAGCCGCGGCAATTCGGCTGGTAATATTCTTGTCCTCGGAACTGGCCGTGATATTTCCCGACGGGTGGTTGTGGACGAGTATAAGGCTTGTAGCCAATTTTTCGATGGCCAACTTCATAATAACCCGCACATCGACCGTTGTACCGCTGACTCCTCCCGAACTTATCAGTGCTTTGTCAATCATACGGTTTGCCCTGTTGAGGAAAACCACCCAAAACTGCTCATAAGACAAATCCCCGACAACGGGTCGCATTATCTCGAAAGCGTCGGAACTTTTTTCTATTTTGAAGATATCGAGTTCGCCTTCGCCACGGCGGCGTCCCAACTCAAGCGCTGCCATAATGGTTATCGCCTTAGCCTTACCAATGCCGTCAACCTTGACAAAATCGCTAACCGTACGCTTGCCCAAAAGGCGCAGATTGTTGCCAGCCGAAGCTAGCACAGCACGCGCCAGATCGAGTGCCGACTGGCTTTTGGTGCCAGTGGAGATGAGAATGGCAAGCAGTTCAGCGTCGCTTAAAGCCGATATGCCTTTGGCGAGCATCTTCTCGCGCGGCCGGTCGTCTGCGTTCCATTCTTTGATGGTGAGTTTCTTTTGGTCGTCCATAGCAAAAACCTTTTTTGCGAAAGGTAAGCAAAGAGGTGTTAAAAAGGAAATTTTGTTTAAGTGGTATGGTGACAAACCGGCAAAATCACAGTCAGAATCGCACCCGTTTCCCATACGTGATACTCTGCTATCATCATGCTGAAGAGGAAAAATGGGATAGGCATAACAAATTATTAATCAATATATTATAAACAAAAAATATTATTAAACAAAGAGCTACGTAATTTTCGTAAAACCCCGACGGACAATATCGTGGTTAGTGTTGTTCACTTACTTTTGACACGTAAAATTTGAATTACAAACTTTAAAACAATAAAAAAATGTCAGACATCTTAAACGTAGAAGTTGACGAGTTTATGGCAAAACTTATTGCCAAAAACCCAGGTGAGACTGAGTTCCACCAAGCAGTACGGGAAGTTGTTGAGTCGCTTATGCCTTTCATCAACGAGAACCCGAAGTACAAACAAGGCAAGATTCTTGAGCGTATGGTTGAACCTGAGCGCGTAATTATGTTCCGCGTTCCTTGGTTGGACGACAAAGGCGAGATTCAAATCAACCGCGGCTTCCGCGTACAAATGAACAGCGCCATCGGCCCCTACAAAGGCGGTCTGCGTCTGCACCCCACTGTAAACTTGGGTATTCTGAAATTCCTTGCTTTCGAGCAGGTATTTAAAAACAGCCTTACCACTCTGCCGATGGGCGGTGGCAAAGGTGGTTCTGACTTCGATCCTAAAGGCAAATCAGACAACGAGGTTATGCGTTTCTGCCAGAGCTTCATGACTGAGCTCAGCAAGCACATTGGCGCTGACACCGACGTTCCTGCAGGTGATATAGGCGTTGGCGGTCGTGAGATCGGCTATCTGTTTGGCCAATACAAACGTCTCCGCAACGAGTTCACAGGCGTGCTCACCGGCAAAGGCCTGAACTGGGGTGGTTCACTCATCCGTCCTGAGGCAACTGGTTACGGCGTAGTTTACTTCGCTCAGGAAATGCTGAAAACCAAGAACGACGACATCAAAGGTAAGACTGTCTGCGTTTCAGGTTCTGGCAACGTTGCTCAATACGCTGTTGAGAAACTTATCCAACTCGGTGCAAAACCTGTTACAATGTCTGACTCGTCAGGCTTCATCTACGATCCGGACGGCATCACCAAAGAAAAACTTGATTTTGTGTTCGAATTGAAGAACGTACGCCGCGGCCGTATCAAAGAGTATGCTGACAAATTCGGTGTTAAATACTTTGAAGGCCAGCGTCCATGGAGCATCAAGTGCGACGTTGCTCTGCCTTGCGCAACTCAGAACGAGGTTAACGAGGCTGAGGCTAAACAATTGGTTGCTAACGGTGTTAAGATTGTCTGCGAAGGTGCAAACATGCCTTCTACAGCTGAGGCCGTTGAGGTATTCCAGAACGCTAAGATTCTTTACTCACCGGGCAAGGCTTCTAACGCCGGCGGTGTTGCAACTTCAGGTCTTGAGATGACTCAGAACTCTGAGCGTCTGCCATGGACTCGCGAAGAGGTTGACGCAAAACTGCACCAGATTATGATTAGCATCCACCAGACTTGCGCCAAATACGGCAAAGAGGCTGACGGACACATCAACTATGTTAAGGGTGCAAACATTGGCGGCTTCATCAAGGTTGCCGATGCAATGCTCGACCAAGGTCTTGTATAACCTAATTTACAATACAGTGAAAAGCGCCCGGCCTTGTGTCGGGCGTTTTTTTTCTCTATTTTGAGTAATGATGAAAGTGTAACGAGTAATGACGGAGATTATCCGGTACGGGCTGTTATTCTTTCTTTACACATTACACTTTACACTCTACTCTTTACTCTTTATATTTGTGCTATAATATTACTGATATGAAGATAAGAGTAGGATTCGGATTAGATGTCCATCAGCTCACCGAGGGCCGCAAAATGGTTGTAGGAGGCATTGAGGTTCCGCACACCAAAGGACCGCTCGGCCACTCCGACGGCGATACACTCATCCACGCCATCTGCGACGCTTTGCTTGGCGCCGCCAATATGCGCGACATCGGCTATCATTTCCCCGACACGTCGGCTGCATACGAGAACATCGACAGCAAGATTATTTTGAAAAAAACGGTGCAGCTGATCACCGAAAAAGGCTACCGAATCGGCAACATCGACTCAACCATATGTCTGCAAAGGCCTAAAATCAAAGATTTTATACCGCAGATGCAGCAGTGCCTGGCCGAAGTGTGCGGCATCAGCTCCGATGACATCTCGATAAAAGCCACCACAACCGAAAAACTTGGTTTCGAGGGACGAGAAGAGGGAATGTCGGCTTACGCCGTGGTGCTGATTCAGAAGGATTGATAATTAGTTGGGCATTTTGCATCCCAACAAATTCAAACCTTAAGCCCATCAATTATTTACCAAAGTGATAGTGCGGACCGAAACGCTCGAAGGCTGCGCGATCCAATTCCTCGCGAACACTTGGGTGCGCAACGCTTGTTATCAGTTTGGCGCGTTCCTGCATGGTACGTCCGTAGAGGTTCACGGCACCGAATTCGGTAACAAACCAGTGAATATGGAAGCGAGTGGTAACCACGCTTGCGCCCGATGCCAGAGTCGGCACAATCTTGCTCACACCCTTTTTGGTCATCGATGGCATTGCAATGATGGCCTTGCCTCCCTTTGACCGCGATGCACCGTAGATGAAATCGATTTGTCCGCCCGCACCTGAGAACTGCTTTGTGCCAATCGAGTCGGCGCAAACCTGACCAGTCAGGTCAATCTCGATGGCTGAGTTGATAGCCGTCATCTTTGGCTGCTGCGCGATAACAAAAGGGTCGTTGGTGTAAGCCACGTCTTGCATCAGCACTTGCGGGTTGTTGTCGACAAACTTATATACATTGTTTGAGCCTAAAAGGAATGTCGAAACAATCTTGCCACGGTCGAGAACCTTGTTGGCGCCCGTAATGACGCCTTTCTCGACCAGTCGCAGCACACCATCGGCAAACATTTCGGTGTGAATGCCAAGGTCTTTATGGTTTCCGAGGCAGGCCAAAGTGGCGTTAGGCAGCGAGCCGATGCCAAGTTGCAAACAAGCTCCGTCGTCAATCAGCTCGGCGCAGTGGCGGCCGATTGCAAGATCGGTCTCGTTGGGTTCCTCGTAGAATTTTTCAATCAGCGGAGTATTGTCCTCAACAAAAATATTTATGCGGCTCATGTGAATCATTGCCTGTCCAAAGGCACGTGGCGCATTGCTGTTGACAACGGCTATCACGCAATCGGCAACCTCCATGGCGGCCAGACACGCATCGACCGATGCGCCGAGCGACACAAATCCGTGCTCGTCGGGTGGGCAAACCTGAATCATTGCCACATTGCAGGGCAGATAGCCTTCGCGGTAGAGCCGGGCCGCCTCGCCCAAAAACACCGGAATGTAATCGGCATAACCCGATTGTACATTTTTACGGGTGTTAGCGCCGACAAAAAATGCATCGTGCTGGAACACTCCCTCAAACTCCGGTGCGGAATATGGGGCGTCGCCCTCAGTGTGAAAGTGATGAATATGTACGTCCTTCAACTCGCCACGCCGACCTCGCTCACACATGGCCTTTATCAACACCTGCGGCGCATTGCCAATGGCGCTCAAATGCACATGGTCGCCCGATTTGATGACCTTTACAGCCTCTTCGGCAGAAACGAAATTAATTTTGGTATTATTATTCATTACTATTGAATTATTATGCGTTTATAATCGACCGCAAAAGTATATTTTTTCTTAATCGTTTTACCAGCTGCAAAAAAAATGTTGAGCCAAACATTAAAAAAACATGCAACCACCAATCAAACGACATTCAGAATACTGATTCCAAATCCTAACTTTTAATTAGCTTTGCAAAAAATAAAATAAGAGGATGAAAGCAAAAGTTGCACCGTCGCTTTTGTCGGCCGATTTCGGCAATTTGGCACGCGACATTGAGGAAATAAACAACAGCGAGGCTGATTATCTGCACGTTGACATTATGGATGGCGTTTTTGTGCCAAACATTTCAATGGGTTTTCCCGTGCTGAAAGCCATAAACAAAAGCTCAAAAAAGCCACTCGACGTGCACCTAATGATTGTAAATCCCGACCAGTATATCGAGCGCTTCCGTGATGCCGGAGCCGCAATACTCACCGTACACTACGAGGCCTGCACTCACCTTCACCGCACCATTGCCCATATCCGCGACTGCGGCATGAAGGCTGGCGTTGCACTGAATCCGCACACTCCTGTCGAGGTGCTTGCCGACATTATACAAGACGTTGATTTAGTACTGATTATGACCGTCAACCCTGGATATGGCGGCCAAAAATTCATTGAGCATTCATACAGTAAACTCTCGCGACTAATAAAACTAATGGACGAGACGAACTCGCACCCCATGGTTGAAGTTGACGGCGGCGTTAATTTCGACAATGCCGAAAAACTTGTTAATCATGGTGTTAGCGTACTTGTTGCTGGAAGTACCGTATTTGGCGCACCCAACAAAGCGGAGGCTGTGCTGAAACTTAAAGGAAAATAATTTGCAGAACGGGTGGCAAAACATTTATGCCATCTTACTTCTTGTAGGTCTTGCCGTTATAATAAATTTTTGTGGTGTTCAACCCCTCGTTGAAAACCACCACATCGCCCACGGCTGTGTAGCCATTAACCGGTCCATACGACAAAATGTGTTTCTCTCCATCCTCAAACACAGCCAGATAACCATTCTGGTCGATATAGGTTAGCAGATTGCCGTTGATGCTATAACTCTGCGGAACATAATTCTCAATCAAATACTGCTCCCCATCGACAAATGTATAAAATTGTCCTTGAAGACTGTAAACCACCATTTTACGATTCACATCGTACATGTCGGGCGCAAAGCCGGAAATGTCATAGAACTCCCCGTTGCTGAAAAGCCTGAAATTCTCCATGCTATTGACAAAGGCTACCAACTCGTAACCGCATTTGAATGATTTTGGCGTAAACTGCTCAACATCAATCAACTCATCGTTGTAAAAAATGCGGAACGCACCATCTGAATGGTCGACAAAAGCGCCAACATTGCGCCCCAAACGGGTTGTTATGCCATCGATAACATTAAAAAGTTCGTGAACGCGATTACCACACACCAGACGAAGCACATCGTGCATATCAACAAAAGCCACGGTATTGGCGCCCACCCAAAACTCGGCATCGTTTCCAACAATAATGTCGGCCAACTCCGCAACATGGCCACCCGTGTAAATCGAAAAATAGTGCTTATTAGTATCGATGAAAGCCACAACACTGTCACCAACCAAAAAACGGCCGGCAAACCCCGACAGCATACGGCGATTGCCCTGCTCGAAAACGTAAAGTTGCGAGCCTACTTTGAATGTGAACAAATTGTCGGTAATGGTGTAACTGTCAACCGACGGCGACACATCGTATTGAATATGATTGGCATAGGCCTTCAAATATCCGCCATTGTTGATGTATGCCACACAACCGCTACCCACGGCAAACGACTTAACCTCCTGAAACTCAAGCTGGCGGAAATTACCATCATCGAAAACAATGAAGTGTTTGTCATAATCGGTGAACGCGCCCAACGACTGACCGATTGCGGGATGAGTCAGCACCATTGCAAACAAGAGTATTGATATGAATTGGGCGAAACGGCGCATATCCGGTTTTTTATTCTCTTATAACTTTCACCTCACCATTGCGGCCAATCTTCACAATGCCCGAAGCCTTATGTTTCGATGTGTCGTCCTGACGATGACGGACAACATAATCGACACTTTCGATTATGAGGGAGTCAATTTCATCGAAGCAGGCGGGTGCCGGATGTCCGCTTATGTTAGCCGATGTTGACACTATCGGCTTCCTGAAACGCTGAATAAGAGTGGGGCAGAAATCGTCGGTGGCCACACGGATGCCTACGCTCTGGTCGTCGGCATTTACCACGTTGGGTGCCAGATTTTTAGCGCCTTCGAATATCACCGTCAAAGGCGATGAGGCCAGTTCAATCATGTCGAGGGCAATATCGGGAACATCCTGCACATACGACGGAATCCGCCCGACGGTATCAACCAAAACAATCATCGATTTATTGTCAGCACGCTGCTTAATATCGTAAATGCGCTGCACGGCATCGGCGTTGGTGGCATCGCACCCCAGCCCCCAAATGGTATCGGTGGGATAAAGAATAACGCCTCCGTTCCGCAGCACCTCAAGCGCTTTGTTTATGTCTTCGTTCATTGTCAGGTCATTTTTGCCAAAGATAATATTTTTTCAGATGGCAGAGCCAACAATGAATCGGACATGCGGCTACCTCAATATTCCATTATCCACGATGAAAACGGACGATTTAGAATCATGTTCAAATAGCCGTCGGTCATATACACGCTCGATTCGTCGGAACTTCTGATATAGGTCAATACCCGGCCGCGCTGCTGGTCGATTTCGACCTTGCCACAATAAAAATCAGCCACCGAGCCAGACTTTCCAAAAACCACGACATGGGTACCACAACCATCTGAAACACCATACTTTGCCCACGACTGCTCGCCTTTTGCCATTTGCCTCATAGCCTCAACCCCCGACAGACACGACAGCAGTTCGCCAACGTTCTGCTCCTTGGCGCCCATATCGCCTGTGGCAACTGTCACAACCCACGAATCATTCTTGCGGTTGAGCGTAAGCGTGGTGTCGTTACCAGGCCATGTGATGGTCACCGATGTAACTTTCGCTGTATCGACATCGACCGCAAACTGCCGGAACGACCTGTCGGCACTACGGTCGGAAAGCATCAGCACCACAATCGTACAGCCGAGCAGCACAATTGCAACCGTTGCTAAAATCAGCCGGCGGCTACTCGACATACCCCTCCTCCATTCGTTTAATGCGCAGGTTGCGCTGTTGCTGATGCCTGATTAAGCCAATAAGCAACACCAGGACAATCGGCAGCAAGACATTGAACCACTTCAAAAATGAGCGCATCGAGTCATCGAGTTGGGCAATCGGCCGAGCCGATATTCCCTTTGTGCGCAGTTCGACTAAACCCGTGTCATCCGACAGATAATCAATCGCATTGACAAACAGACTTATATTGTCGGGCGATTGCTGATGAGGCTGACGAGGGTCGCCGTTGAGAGCAAAATCGCCATCGCCAAAAACAACCATTTTCGAATTCGGCACGCCGCCTATGCAACCTTCAAGCACGCCGCCAAGCGGGATCTCGGCCAACGGAAAATCGCGTCCCGACCACTGCCGCTGAACATCGATGTTAGTCGGTACATTCAGCGTCGCCGACCTGTCGGATGTGAAGAGCAAACCAGTGAAAACAGCCAGCGAATCGCCCGTATAGACAACCGGACTGGCAAACTGCATCTGCACCTGCTCCAAACCTGTGGTTATGGCATGACTGCCGAAATTGCCAATGAACGGAACGTAGGGAAACTGCTGCTGAACATTGATGCGGTACATTCCCTGCTGTTGTTGCACGTTGACATTGGCGCAATAATTATCGATAGCAACCTTTGAGTCGACGCTGATATTCTTGCCTGCCAGCCATTTTTCGAGTCCGGTGTTGCGCTCAGCAATGAAAAGTCGGTCGAGGCTGGCGTTGGTACGCTCCACACAGGCAAGCACCCGACCCCCATGCGCCATAAAATTATCGATGGCACCGAACTCAGCGGCATCAATGCTGTCGGTGGGCGACACAATGGCTAGTGTTGTTATGCTGTCAAGAATTCCGGCGCCCATCGAGAGGTCGACCGGCACAACATCGCACACAACCGACATTTCGGCCATAACCTGCTGCATCTCGTAAGGCGAAGGCTCTCCGTGCCCTTGTAAAAAACCAACCAGAGGGCGTTTGGTCGACTGCATCTTGCGTATGGCCGACGACAGCGCATACTCAACCGCCATTCCGGGCTGCACAAACGGAATCACCTCCTTGCGCGTCCCCATTTCGACAACCGCACCCAAAAAAGCCTTCTGCTGCCTTATCTGATCTTTATCGCGGACATTAATCATAACCGGATAGATACCCTCATCAATAGCCTCTTTTTCAACATCTTCGGATGCCGACGGATTGACAAAAACAAATTCGAACTGACCGCGCGAAATGTTTCTGTATTCTGTCAGCAAATCTCTGAACTCACGTTTCGAACGTGCCACCTCAGCTGGTAAATCGGCTGAGAAATAAGCCGTTACAGTAACTGTCTCGTCGAGATTCGAAATAATATTTCTTGTTGCGTTGCTTAAGGTGTATCGCTTGTCGCCAGTCAGGTCGATTCTGAAAAAAAACTTATCGGCGACAATGTTGGCGACCAGCACTGCCATCAGCACCAAAACCACATAATAACCTGTTTGTTTAATCTTCATAATCAAGCGATTTTTGATTCCAATGACTTTCCGGCGGCAAACAATCCGATAAATGTTATCGATGCGAAATAGACAATATCTTTCGAGTCGATAACACCGCGCGCCATGCTATCGAAATGAGTGTTCATATCGAGCCCCAGACAAAACTGACCGACAATTCCGCCAAACTGATGCCCGACAATCCCGAACGCCACATGGAAAAGCAACCCTATGGCAAGTGCTGTCAGAAAACTGATAATCTGGTTGCTGGTTACCGAACTGGCAAACAGTCCGATTCCTGCATAAGCGCTACTCATGAACAGCAGTCCGATATATCCGCAAACAACCGCGCCATGATCGACATTGCCAAGATGCGCCACGGTGATATAATATGGCAGAGTCAAAGCCAAAGCCGTGGAAATAAGCATCATAACAGCAAGATATTTGCCCATTACAATCTGCCGGCACGTAATTGGTTTTGTCAACAGCATTTCAATTGTTCCGGTGCGCAACTCCTCGGCTATCGATTTCATTGTGAGTGCCGGAATTAGCAGAAACAGCGTTACGTAGGCCACAGAGAAAAACACCTGGAGCGAGGCCTGCCCGTAAATAAAAATGTCGCTGCCGTAAATCCATGTGAAAGTGCCACTGAATCCGAGAAACAACACCAATAATATGTATGCCATCAGAGAGTCGAAATACGACCTGAACTCCTGCGCGGCAATTGTCGTTACTGGCATTGCCGCAATGTGCAACTTTTTTAATATTTGTAAATTAACATTCATTTTCACGGATTATTTTGTCAATTCTCTGAACACATCCTCGAGTTTGGTTTCAACCGAAGTGAGCTCTGTCAACACCCAATGGTTCTCGACACATGCGTTGAAAATGTCGCGGTTGCACTGCACGCCAGGCCCGCAATGCACCTCAACCGTATTAGGACGGTCTTTGACTATGTCAACCAACTCAACACCATCGATGCTTTGCAATGTTCTAACAACATCGTTGCGGTCGGCATCCTCTATGGTGGCAACAACCATTGAGCCACCCTGCTCCGCCTTCCGCAGCTGCTCGGCTGTTCCGTCGGCAACAATACGCCCCTTGTTGATTATAAGAATGCGGTCGCAAGTGGCCTCCACCTCCGACAAGATATGAGAGCTTAAAATGATTGTCTTTTCGCGCCCAATGCGGCGGATAAGTTCCCTTATTTCAACTATTTGGTTAGGGTCAAGGCCTGTTGTCGGCTCATCGAGGATAAGCACCTGTGGATCGTGAATTAAAGCCTGGGCCAACCCCACGCGCTGCCGGTAGCCTTTCGACAGCTCGCCTATCCGCTTGTGCTTCTCGCCTTCGAGGCCGCACACATTCACCATTTCAAGAATACGGTCGTTGATTTTGTCGGCACGGATTTTCTGGAGTCGCGCCATATATCTCAGATAATCAACCACACACATGTCCAAATAGAGCGGGTTGTGCTCCGGCAGATAGCCTATCAGCTGCCTTACCTTATCGCCATTCTCGCCAACGCTATACTTGCCGACACGAATAGTGCCGTCGGTGGGAGTCAGATATCCGGCAATGGCCTTCATTGTTGTGGTCTTGCCAGCTCCGTTGGGACCTAAAAATCCCAGCACCTCTCCCGCCTTGACCTCAAACGACAGATTGTCGACAGCCTTTTGTCTGCCATAGTATTTGGTCAGATTTTTTACAATTACATCCACACGCCCATCTTTTTTAACGCGCCAAATGTATGTAATGAGCCAATCCGATTGTGTTAACGTTTTGTTAAACGTTGGCGCAATTATATGGTGGTGGTTGAAAACGAAAAAAGCCATCCCGAATGAGATGGCTTTTTTATGCAGATTGGGTTTTTCTTACTTTTTGTTCTTCTCAAATTTCGCATAACGGTTGCGGAACTTGTCAACGCGACCTGCTGTGTCAACCAGCTTCATCTTACCGGTGTAAAATGGGTGCGATGCACTTGAGATTTCGAGTTTCACCAATGGATACTCTACCCCGTCTACCTCTATCGTATCTTTTGTGTTGACTGTCGATTTGTTGATAAAAATCTGTCCGTTCGACATGTCTTTGAACACTACAAGGCGATAATCACTGGGATGTATGTCCTTTTTCATTGTAATATGTTTTTAATTGTTACATTAAATTTTGAGGTTGCAAAAGTAGAACATAGAATCGGATTTGCAAATGTTTTTAGCCACATTTTCGATACGATTTTCAGAAATGCTTCCAACCTTCATCTTTCACTCATTTATTCAATCATTCGTTCCTAATCAAAAGCACAACATTCTCAACGTGTTGAGTTTGCGGGAACATATCAACTGGCTGAACTTTGGCTATACGATACTGATGGCTCATCATGGCAAGATCGCGGGCCTGAGTTGCAGGATTGCAGCTCACATAAACAATACGCCTGGGGTTTGCGTTCAGGATTACCTGCACAACATCGGGGTGCATGCCCGAACGCGGCGGATCGGTGATGATGACATCGGGGCGGCCATGCTCGGCTATAAAACTGTTGGTGAGTACGTTTTTCATATCGCCGGCATAAAAGTCGAGATTAGTCAGATTGTTCATCTGCGCGTTCACTTTAGCATCGGCAATGGCATCCTCAACATACTCAATACCAATTACTTTCTGTGCCTTGTCGGCCACAAAGCAGGCAATAGTGCCAGTACCTGTATAAAGGTCGTAAACAATCTCATTGCCAGTGAGTTCGGCAAAATCTTTTGCCACACCATAAAGCACTGTAGCCTGATCGGTATTGGTCTGGTAGAACGAGTTGGGGCCAATTTTGAACTTCAGCCCAGCCATCTCGCCGACAATGTGGTCATCGCCAGCGTAGAGCGTTGCGGGCAGGTCGGTGTATGAATCGTTCAACTTGTTGTTTACCATATACATCAACGATGTGATCTGCGGAAATTTCTGGTGCAGAAAATCCATCACAAGGCTGATTTGCCTGCGGTCGTCGGCCGATACAATCAGAATAACCATCAGTCCGCCGGTGTTCGAGTTGCGGATGACCACGTTACGCAGCAATCCAGTATGCTCACGCTGATGATAGAAACTGATGTTGTTTTCTATTGCAAACTGTTTCAGTGAGTTGCGAATTTCGTTCACTGGTTCTGGCATCAACCGGCACTCCTCAATATCAACCACCTTGTCGAAGAAACGCGGCAGATGGTAGCCTACCGACCGTTGCTCAATCTTGTCGGCATCGGCAATCTGTTCCGGCGACAACCACCGCAACGGTGAGAAGGCGAATTCCAGTTTGTTACGATACTCACAAGTCTTTTTACTTCCAAGAATCGGCGAAACCTCAGGCAGTTCAAGATGTCCGATGCGTGTCAGATTGTCAACCACCTGCTTCTGTTTCCATGCAGTCTGCATCGCGTATGGCAGAATCTGCCACTTGCAGCCGCCGCAAGTTCCAAAATGCTTGCAGAATGGCTCGATGCGCCTGTCGCTCATCTTCACGTATCGCACAACGCGACCTTCGATGTAACGGTTGTGCTTTATCTTTCCCTCAACATCGACCACATCACCAGGAATGGCAAGCGGAACAAACACCACCATCCCATCGTACTTGCCCATTGCCATGCCTTCGGCGGCAATGTCGGTTATCTCAATATTCTCAAACAGTTGCTTCTGATTTTTCTTGCGCGACATAGTTTTATCGGTTTTTAGTGGCGCAAAATTAACGGAAAAGGCGCTATTTGCAGAAAAGATTTCAATTTACCATCACCCGTTTTACAATACCGCCAGTTTTTACAATGTAAACGCCGGCTCCTGTTACCTGTAATTCAACTCGACCGCCAAGCGACGCGTCCATGCCAACCAATTTACCCATGGCATTGTAAACACGGATTTCATCGGTCGCGTTCTCAACAACTATAATGTTATGATGAGCATAGATGCTGACTGCGTTTGCAGCCGATTCCTCAACAGCGGTGCCGTTGCCACCATTTTCGGGTGTGCCAGCAAGTTTGGTCCCTATTGCCACACGGCTGACACTTGCACCACAACCATGCTTGCAAAGTGCCGTCTCGGTGCCGTCCGATTCGGCGGTTGCATCGTTATTATAGACATACTCACCAAATTCATGACCAAATGCCGGCACTTCTTTTTGCGCCATCAGAATGGTGTTGCAGACCGAGCAGTGCTTGCCATCGGTCCTGCCGGTTACGGTGCAGGTGGCTGGCACAGCCAAATCGACTTCAACCTTATGTCCAGGGGCGGCAATCTCTTCCTGCGCCGCTAGAATAGCGTTGCAAACAGAGCAGTGCTTGCCCTCGGTTTTGCCTGCGGTGGTACATGTTACCGGCACAGCCGCATCAACAACCTCGGTATGGCCCAAGGCCGGCAGAGTGTCTTGTTTCACAAACACATGGTTACAAATGCTGCAGTGTGAGCCTTGGGTCAAGCCAAAGGCTTCGCATGTTGCAGCCACGGCCAAATCGGTTACCTGTGTGTGAGCCTCGAAGAAGGCTGTAAGCACAGTATCCTTTGAAGCGGAAAGCGCACGCGGATTGTCGGTGTTGCCATCGCTCCAGCGCACAAAATGATA
>JAGCFC010000128.1 GCA_017650325.1 Salinivirgaceae bacterium
GCTGTTGCGATGATTGCCCGCTGCAGCCCGATGCCGTTGCAAGAGACCGCACAATCGGTTCTTGAAGGCCGTCTGAATTGCGGACCGCTGAAAGGCGGCATTCTGGCCATTGGCTGCGGATTCATAATGACAACCGCCGTCACCTTCGCCCGCAAAGACAAGAACCTGCCTCTGCTATTTGGTGTGCCTTTGTTCATCATGTGCGGCTTTCCGCACTGCGTTGCCGACGCCTTCTACTATATGACCGTGCCGGCGCAATTCCTTGCTGATAATCTGACAGATGTACTGATTTTCTACGTCTGCATTGTGGCAGGAAACTTTGTGGGATGCAACCTCTATCGCGGCGTCTGGGGAAGTACGGAGTAAACGATGACGAAAACACTGACACTGACAGATGACGATAACACTGACGATGACGATATCTAAAACGTAAACAGAAAACTAAAACGAAAACCAACACCTAACTCCAAATACCCAACACCCAATAACCATGAAGAAAATCCGCATAACCGTTATGCGAAAGGCGTTCTACGCTGATCTGGCGGCGAAATATGAAAACCCTATTGAGCACGCTTGCGAAATGCAGGAAGGACAGGTTTTCATTGCCAACGGTTGGACCAAACCCGAAGGTTTCTGCCAGAGCGCTTGGGACAGCCTCTCTCCTTTTGTGCTTGCTCTATCGCATGGTGCTTCGAACTTCTACGACGGCTGGATGAAGAACCCCAAAAGTGCGATGATTTCGTGTAACGACGGCTTCCGCCCCGTCAGTTTCCTAATTGAAGCGATGGATGAGGATGCTGAAAGTTAGTTTTTGACTTAACCATATCTCCGAAACAAAAACGGCCACCTTCTTACGAAAGTGGCCGTTATTATTAATTGTCACTGCGATTATTGCTGTGGTGCAGCATCGAGTTGAGCTTTAATGTCATTGTATTTGTCGTTGTATTCCGGGTGCGAGCTGCGAAGTTTGTAATAGCACTCCTTCAAAGCCTGCATTGTGTAGACATCTTCCGGTTTAATTTTGTGAGCCTTCTCGAAATAAGGAATCGCAAGGTTCATCTGATCAAATGCAGCTGCAATAGCAGCGTCATACTCTTTTGGTTTGTTAGCCGGAATATCATTAGCGGCCTTAGCCATCTCAACAGCTTTGTTGTAAACCTGAACGCCCAGATTCAACCAAGCATCAAAATATTCGGGGTTGATTTCAAGAGCCTTCTCGTAAGATACTTTTGCCTCTTCAGGTTTACCAATCTTATCAAGAAGTGAACCCTGTGCGAAATAGAACGATGCGTTGTTTGACTCGCGCTCGATGGCTTTGGCCAAATATTCGAGTGCCAAATCAGACTGATTGTTCGAGATGTAGTGGTTGATAAGCTCGACGAGCAACGGGTTGCAGTCTTCTGGATAAACCTTCATACCACGCTCAAGAGTTGCCATATAGGCGGCAGTGTCGCCCTGATTCTTGTCGAGAATGGCAAGCAGTCCGAACACTTGCGAACCACCGTAGCGGATATCGATGCAACGGTTGTAGTAGAAACGGGCCTTCTCAATGTTCTTTGCCTGGTCAGCAATAAGGCCTGCATTAAACACGATTGCAGAGTCAACCTTTCCAGGTGTTGTCAAACTGTCGATTGCGAGCGATTGCTCAAAGCAGTCGAGCGCGTTTGCAAGGTCTTTCTTGTCGTTGAAGTCATAAGCTGCGTTGATAACAGTGAACGACATCAGCGAAAGCTGGGTGTTTATCTGCTTGCGCAGACTACCTTTTGTGTCAAGAGCCAACGCTTTCTTATACGAATCAAGGGCAATGCGGGTCGGAGTTTCCGACAGAGCTTTCATAGCGGGATTCTTCGATTCGGCAATGGCTTTGTAAACATCGCCTCTTACCATCCAGGTTTTAGCCTGGTCTTTTGTTTTCTCGTGAAGGATAGCCTCTTCGATAGCCTCTTTTGCCTTGTCCAATTGTCCGTACTTGACATTGCTGGTGGCACTTGTAACTTTGGTTCCCTGTGCCATGGCAGTAGCGCTAAAGGCAACCAGTGTTAGCATAAATCCAAAACGTTTCATAACTATTGTTTTAAAGTTAGTTCTTAATGCGACAAATATAGGCATACTATTGATAGTAGAAAAAACATTGTTAACCTAAATGATAAAAAAAATCGACTGTACGATGACAAAGTACAAACACACAAACAGATAGGTTCTGCGAAAAAGTCGATTTTACCACATTCCCGGTGATTTACCTCATATTACATATAATTAAGACAACAATTAAGTATCCAACACAAACATTTACAAATCACCACTTTAGCTAAAACAACACTTTTATTCCATAATTATTGGATATAATCCTCCTGCTCTTCTCTTGAATCATCCTTTTACAAACACTTTAACAACATTTGACTACTTTTGCGCAAAACCAAAAAGGAATGTGCAGGACTGCAGTTGTAATATTGAATTGGAACGGACGGGCTTTTCTGGAGCAGTTTCTGCCGTCGGTGACAACGCTGACCACCGCTCCCGACTCCGAAATATGTGTTGCCGATAACGGCTCGACCGACGACAGCCTCGACTTTCTGCGCAAAAACTATCCCGATGTCAGAATTCTGACTTTCGACACCAACTACGGTTTTGCCGGCGGCTACAACAAGGCTCTGCAACAAATTGAGGCAGAATATGTTGTGCTGCTCAATTCCGACATTGAGGCAACCGCAGGCTGGCTTGAGCCTCTGGTGGCCTTTATGGATGCCAATCGCGATGTGGCAGCCTGCGCTCCCAAACTGCTCTCGTACAGCGCCCGCGACCGTTTTGAGTATGCCGGAGCTTCGGGCGGATTCATCGACCGCTACGGCTATCCCTTCTGCCGCGGCCGCATTCTTGACACCACCGAAACCGACAACGGCCAGTACAACGACTGCCGCGATGTGTTCTGGGCCACAGGCGCGTGCCTAATGGTCCGCAGCGAACTGTACCGCGCTGCCGGCGGCCTCGACGACGATTTCTTTGCCCATATGGAGGAGATTGACCTCTGCTGGCGGCTGAAAAACGCCGGCTACCGCATTGCCGTGGTTCCGCAGTCGGTGGTTTATCACGTTGGCGGCGGCACACTGCCCAGCACCAATCCGCGCAAGCTGTTCCTCAACTACCGCAACAACCTCTATATGCTCTATAAGAACCTGCCCGCCAAAGGCTTCCGCCGCACACTGCTGGTGCGCCTGATACTCGACGGCGTATCGGCGTTTATGTATCTGGCAAAACTGCAATTCGGGTTCTTCTGGGCCGTACCACGCGCGCATTTCGCCTTCTACAAGGCACTTGGCACACTTCGCGACAAGCGCAAACAACTGCAAGCCGCACGCAAAACCGACCACCACGCCGAATGCTACAACGGCAGCATTGTGTTCGACTATTTTGTGAAAGGCAGGAAAACATTCGGCCAGATAAGGTGGTGAGCCGACAAAACAAAATAATTTTCCCGCCAATTGCAGTCAGCATTACAATAAATGACTACATTTGCACCGATGGAGCAAACTTTAGATTGTTAGAGTAATTCCATTTTATTGATTTGCACTTAAATGTGCAGTTTTTTTAAAGTTGGTTACTTATAACCACCCGACTTGAGAAACGGTCAATAAGAGTAGTAAAAGTAAATATTTACTATATAGACTCTGACAATCTGCCGAAGGTTCGCCACAAGCAGATAAAGTAAACAAGAAAGGTAGTTTTGTTTAATTTTTAAATGCTTGTAAATGAATCAAAACGAGGCGCCTATCTACGAAGCTCTGGAAGAATTCCGACGCAAGAAAATCGTACCCTTCGACGTTCCTGGCCACAAACGCGGACGCGGAAACCCTGAATTAGCCAAACTCTTTGGAAAACAGTGTGTTGAGATTGACGTGAACTCAATGAAACCGCTCGACAACCTGTGCCACCCCATTTCGGTGATTAAAAAGGCTGAAGACCTTGCCGCCGAAGCATTTGGCGCGGCTCACGCATTCCTTATGGTGGGCGGAACAACATCGTCGGTGCAGACAATGGTGCTGACAGCCTGCAAGAAGGGCGAGAAAATCATTCTGCCGCGAAACGTGCACCGCAGCGTCATCAACGCGCTGGTGGTGAACGGCGCAACACCCATCTACGTCAATCCCGATATGGACCGCCGACTGGGTATCGCCCTTGGAATGAAGATTTCGCAGGTTGAGAAGGCCATCGAGGCCAACCCCGACGCTGTGGCCATTCTGGTGAACAACCCCACCTACTACGGCATCTGCTCGAATCTGAAAAAGATTGTCGAGTTGGCACACGCGCACAATATGCTGGTGCTTGTCGACGAGGCGCACGGAACACACTTCTATTTTGGTGAGAATATGCCACTTACGGCAATGGCCGCTGGCGCCGATATGTCGTCAATCAGTATGCACAAATCGGGCGGAAGCCTGACGCAGAGTTCGTTCCTGCTCATCGGCAAGAGCGTGAGTCCTGGCTACGTTCGGCAGGTCATCAACCTGACACAGACCACAAGCGCGTCGTATCTGCTGCTGGCGAGTCTCGACATCTCGCGGCGCAATCTGGCCATCCACGGCAAAGAGGCTTTCGCCGAAGTGCAGCGCATTGCCGAATACGCGCGAACCGAAATAAACAAAATCGGCGGCTTCTACGCTTATGGTAAAGAGTTGATTAACAACGATAGCATCTTCGATTTCGACACCACAAAACTGACTGTCTTCACTCTTGATATCGGCTTGGCGGGAATTGAGGTTTACGACCTTCTGCGCGACGAGTACGACATTCAAGTTGAGTTGGGCGACATCGGTAACATATTGGCTTACATATCGATAGGCGACCGTATGCGTGAGGTTGAGAGGCTTGTGAGCGCACTCTACGACATTCAGCGCCGCTACCGCAAGGAACGCACTGGCCTGTTCGACCACGAGTACATCAACCCATCGGTGGTAATGACGCCGCAAGAGGCCTTCTACGCGGCCAAAGAGGAAATGATTCCCATCCGCGAGACCAACGGCCGCATCTGCACCGAATTTGTTATGTGCTACCCCCCTGGAATCCCAATTCTGGCGCCTGGCGAGCGTATCACGCAGGAAATCATCGACTATATTCTGTACGCCAAAGAGAAAGGCTGCTCAATGACTGGCCCCGA
>JAGCFC010000129.1 GCA_017650325.1 Salinivirgaceae bacterium
ACGACCGCTTTTGATATTGATTTCGGGATAAGCCGCCTGCAAGTCGCTGACAGCCTTGTCAATGGTGCTGCCGCCGCTTGTTGCGAACAGGTAAACGGTTTTGCCCTTGAAGTCGTAACTCTCAAAGAAAGTGTTGACAATAGTGGGCGCGGTGTACCACCAAATCGGGAAACCGACATAAACAGTCTGATAGTCAGACATATTGGCGAGTTTGTCGGTAATGGCGGGACGCGAACTTTTGTCGGCCATCTCCACCGACGAGCGCGATTGCTTGTTGTGCCAGTCAAGGTCGGCTTTGGTGTAGGCTTGAGCAGGCTTAATCTCGTGAAGGTTGGCGTTGGCAACCGCTGCAAGTTCGGTGGCCACATTCTTGGTAGTGCCTGTTGCCGAAAAATATGCCACGAGCGTCTTGTTTTGTGCTGATATTGTATTCATAATCAATAAACTAAAGATTGTTAATACTATCTGTTTCATTGTTTTGTGATTTGATAAAGCAAATATACAACTCTTTCGATTTCTTATAGTTAGGCAGATGGATTCCGAAAAGATTTGTGAATGAGTGTTTTATTCCGCCACAGTCTGCAATTCAAGTTTATAGCAGACGCATTCGGCGTCGCGGTAGAATTCGGTGGCGCCCCAACGCTGCCAGTATTGGTGGGTTTTCAGGCGGTGAAGCACAGGAATGAAAAGAAAATCGTAGTGAGCCTTCAGTTCGGGCAGAATCGACATTAACATATTGTAGTTCAGGCGCGTGCCACGATATTGTTCGGCAACAATGAACGAGAAAACGGCCGTGTAGCGGCGGGCGTTCAGGGCAGCAAGCAGTTCGGGGGCGTCGGTGGCAATCTGCGGCACCTCGTCTTGAATGCGATAATCGCTCATATTCAGCAGACCAACAACCTGCCCGTCGGCATCCAAAGCCTTGACACTCAATGGCCAGTTGAAATGCAATGTGCGCACCCATTGCTCAACATCGGGGCGGCTGAAACCGTATTGCCGCACCATCCAATCGATTGTCAAAGGTGCATCGGCGGGGGTCATCCGTTCTAAAACGTAAGATTTTCTGACGATTATTTTGTTGTAGGTCAGCAATATCTCGGGGTGGTATGACGATTTTGACTTGCGAAGGCCCTCGATTCCCATATCCTCCTCGCGGTTCAGGTAAACGAACTGTTCGGATAAATGCTCGGCAAATTGCTGATTGATAATGGGAAATGCACCCTCAACACGGCGGTCGGCTTTCTCAACGCAGACATCGAAGGTGTCGGTGGTGACGGCCGTTCCGTAGGTGAACGCCACCATCCGCCCGTCGGCGAAAATGCAGCCGCCAGTCATTTTCAGCGAGTCCCAATTGGCAAAAACCGTCTCCATCACGCGCTGTTCGGCGGCAATGGTTCCGCCGTTCGCATCTTTCTCCTCGCGCCACAGAGCCGAAAGGCGGCGGCACTCGTCGAAAAGTTCGGGCGTGAGTTGTCGGTACTCAAAATCGGGGTGCTCGGCGCGGAAGCGTTTGACGTGGTTGCGCTTGGCTTGGTAGGCTCCGCCCTGAAGTGTGGCAAGGCGGTCGCGGCGGTAGATATAGTCGTATTGGTTGCGGCGCGGCTCGGTCTCAATCGTAAATTGCGATAACTGACTGACGGCCTGCGCCTGCGAGTCCTCAAGCCCGAGCAGCATCAGTCGGCCGCCGCTGTCGTTGACCAATGCCGATATGAGTTCGGGCTGCAAATCACCCGCCGTGCAAACCATATAGGCGCGCTCGCCGTTGAAGGTGAACCGCAGCACCACAGCGTCGGGCAGCACGCACACCTCGGTGTGGAACCAGAACTGCCATCCCACAAGGTTGGCGAAGGTGTAGTTGCAGTTGCGCCGCCCAGCCTTGAGCGTCACCGCCTGCACCGTCTCGCGGTCAGTAACTGTCAACGTGTGAAAGTTTAGCATTCGCGTGATTTTTTTGTAAAAATACGAATACGCAAAACAAATCAATTTCGGGAACTATTGAGTTGTTTTTTTCTCGCACTGACGACATAGCCACGATAGTTATTGGGAACACTATTTTTTTCGGATTTATCGCTAACCAAATTTATTCGGATTGAAACCCAATCAGCTTTTACTTTTCCCAATCTATATCGGTGCAAATGCCACAGCGGCGGAACCGTTTCCCCTTTGTTATTTCCAGTACCAGGTTCCAAGAATCACTTTGTCAGGGTCTATAATCACATGGTCGACCTTGAAATCGGCGGGTACTACAAACTGCTGCTGTGGCGATGTTAGGTGTAGACGCACATCTTTTTGTCTTTTACCTACAAGCCTAACGGTTATGTGCATTGGGTAGAAATCGGGGTCGGTGGATTTGAGTTTTACGGCAGACTGCTGTATGTCGATGGTAACATTGTCCGGTTTGTCGGTATTGTAGCTGACATGAAAAATAGGATAGCCACCCCCGTGAATCCAACGGTTGAAGAAATCGGCAAGCGATGTGTCGGCGGCTTGCTCAAAGCACTGGCGGGCGTCGTCTATGGTGGCGAACCCATTCCCGAAACGTTTCAGAAACATTTGACAGCCTTGGCGAAAAGCAGATTCGTCAATCTCGTCGCGCAGCATCACAACCACCATTGGGCCTTTCCCGTAGGTTGTCGGCACATCAAAGATGCAATAGTCATTGCTTGTGTCAGTAATATATACAGTTCCTTTTGCATGCAACGCCATTTTAATAGTATAGTCGTGCCAGTACCGAACTATTTCTTTTGGGTATATACGCTCAATAGCCAGTAACTCACTAAAAGAGGCAAAACCTTCGTTTATCCACACATTTTGCCACCCTTTGCAAGTAACATAGTTTCCAAACCATTGGTGTGCCAGTTCGTGCGCCGTAATGGCAAAGTCTGGTTCGATAATGAAGGACATTGTCTGATGTTCTATGCTCGCAGAGCCTCCAATCATTGCTTGACCGTATTTTTCATCGGCAAACGGGTATGGCATGAAATAGTTACTGAAGATGTTCATCAGGCTATCAATGTCGGCTAACGTGTGCGTTATTTTTTGCTGGTCCGACAGCCAGTAATAGTAAATGGTCGGGATAGTGTCGCCGGTTGCCAGAACAGAATAGCCTTCGGATACGTTGTACTTACCAACTGCCACGCCAATTGTGTAGTAGTTGAGAGGATGGCGCTCTCGGTAGTGAGTTGTACGACTGTCGTCCTTTGATATATCGCTCACAATTACACCATTGCTTGCTACTTTGTACTCAATAGGGCAAGTGACAAAAATGTCCATTGAGTCGATTTTGTCGTAAAGATTCTGCCGGCATGGCCACCAGTCGCGTGCACCGAAGGCTGCTGATAAGGTCCAAATTGTGTGCATTTTACGGTTTGTGCCAATAGTACCCAACCCAGTCGATTTGAGTTCTCCGTGATAATAAACCACCACGGAGTCGGTTGTACCTTGTGTCACGGCCGCGGGCAACGTTATGGTCAGTTTGTTAGCTGAATGCCTAAAGGCAAGATGCTGGTTATGGCTTACTACACTATCAACACGCAAATGCCCCATAAGGTCGAAGTCGATGGAATTTATGGTTTCGACTGTTGGTTTGAGGTACGTTGCCACCGAGCCTTTGATGAATAGCGAATTCGGCGATAGCCACCAATGAGCGCGGCAATAGGTAATATCAATTTGAGCCAGGGATTGCAAGCAGGACAACGCTGCAATAACTGTTGCCAATAATTTTAATATTCTCATTCTACCTTGAAAGTTTTTTTTGGTTAAACCGATGCAATATATTATTTTTTACAATTGAATCACCCGTTCGTCTAAGGTGATTGCAATCATTTTCTGAGTAGTTTTTTGCGAACTTTTCCGGGTAATTTTATCCACACTTTCTTTAGAACCAATATTATTTCTCACTTCGTTCCTAAAATCCACGATTAAGATTTAGCATCAATTAGCACAAAAAAGCCGAACCCCACGTGCGGAATTCGGCTTACTAAAAACCATAACGTCTATAACTTAACTTATTTCTCGAAACTGTAGAAGAACGACGGGAAGCCTGCAACGGTGATTACTTTGGTTTCGACGGCGCCAGTTGCTAGGTCGACGGTGCTGAAGCCGTTGTACTCATCGTTGGCCGAGCCGTAAACCATCTTGCCTTTATGCGTACCCATTGCCACGCCGTGGCCGTTGCTGCGCGGAAGGCCCTCAATCACCTTCACGCTTTTGTTGTAAAGGTCGACAATGACGCCGACACCCGTGCGGGCAATGTAAGTGTTTGTGTTTGTGGGGTCGAGACCAGTTGCGAAACCGTAGGCGTACATTTGGCCATTGCCTGCGTAACGGCACATCATCAGGCAGTTGAGATAGTCGCAACTCAAACCGCTTACTTTGGTTTTGCTCAAATTGATACCATACGATTCATCGAATTCGGTCTCGCCTTTTTTGATTCGGGCAATGCCAGCGTCGAGACCAGGAATGTAGCCGAACGAGCCAACGCAGTTGATATAAATGTCGCCGTTCTCATCCTCGAAAATCGATTGATTATCAACAGGTCGCGTAGGTGCGCAAAGGCCAATGGTGGTGTTGCGGATTCGTTTGATAAAACTGTCGTCGGCCACGTTGTAGAGCGCCATTTCAAGAGCGTTCTCGTTTGGCATCCACTGCGCATTGAACTGTTCCAGAGCAACATACAGAATGCCGTCGCGGATATACATTGCGCCAGGATAGGCCGAAACGCCCTCGTTGCGAAGGCTTGAAACATCAATGCGCGATATTTCAGTCATCGTTGTCGGGTTGAAAACGATAATCAAATCGAGACTTTGGCAGCAAATGTAGGCCTTTTGGTCGTTGGCCTCAACCACAATGGCGGCGCTCGAGTTGGCAGGCAGCGCCATCGAGCCTTTGAGTTCCAGTTGGTTGTCGTTGTTGAGCACGAAACGGCGCAGTTTCAGTTCGGTGCCGCCCATATAGTCGGGGAAAACGTAAATGTTGCCGCTCTTGCAGACGCACGGATACGAGCCGAAGCCGAGCGGAATGGCGTTCGAATTGTCGTAGTTGCGGCCGCCGCCGAAATCGCTAATGGCCTGCAGATAGCCGCTGCCGCTGTCGCCCGAAGGGTTTGTCACAGTGGTTGAGAACAGAATTTTTCCCGAAGCCGAAACGGGCTCGTCTTCATTGTTGTCGCACGCGGCAAACGTGGCCGCAATCGCCGAAACTAAAAACAAATACTTGATTTTCATTTTGTTATAAATTTTAAGATTAAACTTTTTTCATTTGTTTTTGAACGCAGATTTTCATCGACTTGAATCCGCTTAATAAATCTGTGTCAATCAGTTATATCTGTGTCATCTGTGTTCTAATAATTTTTTTATCGTTAATTGGACACGGCACGCCACGTCCTTACAAATTCATCTAACATCACTTTTGCCTGTTGCCTAGTGCCTAATGCCTAAACTCATTTCATCACATACCTCACCTTGAATCCGAAATTGCGTCCAGGCAGCGGACGATTCAAATCGGAATATACCGTTCTGTCAGTCAGGTTTTTAACGCGGAAGGTGACAGTCCATTGGTCGTTGTTGAAACTGTGCTCAACACCCAAATCGATAGTGAACGACGTGGGGATTTTGCGTTCCTGATAGCGGCTCATCTCAAAGTCGTAGAAATACTCGTGGATATACGACGCGTCGGCCAGCAGACGGCTGTTTTGGCGTTGTCCGCCGAAAAGATTCTCGCGGTGCAGTTCGGCGCCAAAGTTGGCCAGAAGATACGGAATGTTGGGCATCCGCTTGTTGTAGGTGGGATTTGCCGCTTGCGAGCCAGTCTCGTACTTGCGGCGGTCGCGCAAATCCTGATAGGTGAAGTTGCCGTAGAGATACAGAAACGGCGCCACATCGCCCTTCACCTCAATCTCAAAGCCTTTGGTGCGTACGGTGCCGAAGTTGGCGTAACGCGCCATCGACGGAATCATATCTGCCTGATAGCGAATCATATCCTCAAGTTGATTCAGGAAATAACTCGCTTCGGCCTCAATCAATCCAAACTGTGTGGCGCGGTGGTAGAGCAGGCCAGCGTTCAGGCCGTTGCAGCGTTCGGGCTTCAGGTCCGACGCGGGCAGTATTGAGTAGCCGTTGCCCACAAGTTCTTCGGCCGTCGGGATTCGCACCTCGCTACTGAACGACGCCTTGGCCAGCAGCCGCTTGGTGAATTTGTACCGCAGACTCTCGCTTCCGCCCCAGTAATTCTTGTTCAACTCAATGTCCGTCGGGTTGTTTATAAAGGTCTGTTCCAGCACTTTAGTGTTCGACGAGAAGTTGAAATTCTTGACCGTTGTGGCGCTCATAAAACGGCTGTCGAGCAGCGTCAAATCGTATGAGAAACCGATAGTCAGGCTACTCATCCGACTCGGGAAGTTGGTCTGATAGCCGAAACTCAAATCCATCAGTTCGTTTTCGGGATTCTGCCGTGTGTGTGTTCCGTAAACATTGATATTGAACGTGTTATGCTCGTTAAGAAGATAATTCATATTGAGTTTCACCACAAAATCGTGCGTCTCGTTGTCCGAATCCGAAGCGTAACTGCCTTGCTCGCCGCCATAAGGCGACACCGACAGATAGCGGTTCCCGTCCCAGTCGTAGCGGTATTTCGCCGTGTCGCAGAGCCCGAAACGGCCGTAACTGTAGCAGGCGTCGAAATCGAAATCAAGGCCGTCGGCAATAAAATTGTCGCGCTTGAGCGTAATGGCCGCAATGCCCGACGCGCTGTGGTTGTGAGCCTCGCGGATATCGGTGTCAATTCCTTGAATTTCAGCCTTTGTGGTGGTGCAGACGAGTTCGATTTTGGCCTCGTCGAAATACCATTTTGTGGCTTTGAGCGACGTTCCGAACATCACCTTTCGGAATTGGTCGTGGTCGCGCCTAACCTTACGATTGTCAAGGTTTTGCAAGCGCATTGTGTAGTCGTTGTCCGAATAGGTGAGCACGCCGCCAACGCCGAACTGAAGGCCCATTTTGTGGCTCGTCCGCTTGAAGGCGGTGCTGATTTTGTGCGTGTTGAACGAAGCAATCTCGTAACTCGCATCGAAATAGACGGGCGGATATTCCTTTGTCACCACGTTCACCGCGCCGCCCAGCGCCGACCCGCCGAAGCGGTAGGGCACAATGCCCTTGTAAACCTCAATGCGCTCAATCATATCGGTTGGAATATCGTTAAGCGACATATAATCAGATAATTGCCCAATGGCCGCCTCATCGATATAAATACCCATCCGCTTGCCTTCGAGCCCGCGCACCGATATTCGCGACGCGCTGCCCACGCCGCCTGTGTTGCGGACGGTTATGCCCGCTGTCCGCGCCATCGCGTCGTTAATGTTCGACGTGGTGCCTTCCAACTGTTTCACCGAAATCACCGACAGCGGCATTGCTGCCTCGCGCATCTGACGTATCTCGTTGTGCGCCACAACATTGACCGTTTGTATCTCGCCTCTTGATAAATAGGTGGTGTCTTGATTCTGCGCCACTGATTCCAACGGCAAACCGGCAGCCACCGCCAGAATCAGCCATAATGTTCTTCTCATCGTTCGTGAATTTTTCGGCCGCAAAAGTATCGGGGGCACCGTGGCGCGTCAATCGCCATTTATTAGGAAATATTCGCCTGACAGTCACTATTTTTTATGGGACGGCGTTGCGGATTTTCCGCACAGACGACACGGGTTTCTAACTACGGAAAACACGAAATACACGGAATTTTAGCCACCTGAGTCTTTAAGGTGCCATTTTGGCATCTTAAAGACGAGAAAAATATTTGAATAGGAAAAGTTTTGTTTTTTCTCGCACAGACGACACAAGACGACACTGATTATGAAAGCATATTTCTATGCTATATTATTGTAGATATGTCTTAATTCTGTACGGATTTCGGGAAAGGTTAATGATATTTTTAGTTCTGCATTTAGACCTGTGTTAATTACCACTATAAACGATTCTTTACGATAGTATTTTTCACCTACTTGTTTTAATGAAAGTTCTATTGTTTGAGATTTTGCGAGTAAACATACAAGTTGGTAGTCGCGATTAACAATTTGTGTACGGTTGTTAGGGTGCGCTTTTGTATAATGCTGTGTCGCTGTAAGTTTTATGAGATTTTCCAAATAATGTGCAATTGCAGGAAATTCTGATTTTGGGAATATATGGTGTACCTGTGTCGCATCACCATTAGCATATTGGTCTTTAACCTCGCTCTCGTTTTGTATCTTACGCAACATATTCATTGCCTTGGTAACTTGGTAAGCATCGTATTCTTCTTGTTGCCTTATTTCTTCAGCAGTTGCAGCCTCTTGGCGAGTTTGGGCTTTAGATTTGTCCGTATCTCGCCAATTTTTGCGATTATACATTAAGTCAGAGAATGAAATAATATCTTTTGACAATCTGCCTTTTTCTGTTCCTTGTATGTCATTTTCTGCGGCATAAACATTAATAATCTTTGTGAAAATTCGATACACTTCCACTTCTCCATTGATTGCCGTATTACCAATAATAAATCGAGTGTACCTGTCTTTTAATTCTCTATAGTCTTGTTGCGTTACTCTGTCATTTTTGCATTCTTCTTTAAACTTCTCAAAAAATCTTAATATATTGCTATCTGCAAGAACTTTAGTAATATAAGCATACAAGAAATTGTATGCGTTACGCTCTTTTGTGGCTATATAATCAAGAATATCAAGATTAGCAATACTATAATAATTTGCCGCACCACGTTTCTCAATGTTTAGAACGTGAGCATAAGCCAGCATTCGTAAAGGTTGCTGTATAAACTTGTCGTATTCGTGACGAGCAGTTTCATTCTTGGGATTTGGTTTGCCAAATATAGCCGAAGCATTTTTGATAAAATACTGCATATCCCATACATTTTGAACTGTAAATTCTCCTTGTGGATTCAAATTTATAAGGCAATCTGCAATGAAGCATACGACATCGGGTGTGCATTTTTGGTCCATAAAACGTGCATCACCAGTTTTACGAATGTCTAAATCGTACTGATTCAGGAAGTTCGTGATTTCTTGAAGCATAATTATTTGAGTTTACCAAAGAAAAAAACAGAGTTATTGTCGATATTTAGTGACCGTGTACCACGGTTTCTTGCAATGCTGTAGAATTGGCAAAACTCATCAGTTGCGTAGTATGCCAAATCATCAGTTGTAATTTTGTATTCGGGTGCTGCTGTCAATATCGCAACCGAACCGTCTGCGATACAGTTGTTAGGCATAAAACAGGCTCTTGGATAATAAGTAAGATTGGGCACTAACACACAATCGGTGCGATTCAAGTATTTGCCTACTTCTAAATCACTTACATCATCAATGTAAGTGTCGTAATCTGGAATGTTTATAATTTCATTGCTACCAATATTTCGAGATTTTAATACTCGAATTTTGCCTTGTTGCAATGTGTTTGCTTTTGTGAGTGTGCGGTCACGAAACGTTCGAAACACACCAAATTTTAATTTGCTTGCAACATCATCAAAATCTTTATTGCGGTATATTAGCCAATAAGGGTATTTCGAGTCGGTAATATAGTCTTGCTCGTGTATTTCTATGGCGTTTGTAATATACGATTCAACCTTTGTTTTCTCTCTTTTTGCCCGTTGATTGATTGTAAACGCAATGGTTTCAATCTTTACGCCTTTAAAACCTTTCTCTCCAAAATCAACAATGTGTGTGATTGGCAATTTGTTCATCAAATCTCGTGTGCCACCAAATTCAGGTGCGTTTATCAGACTTTTTGGAACAATGAGTGACGCCACATCGCTTATTGGCAAGACTTTTTCAATAAAAAACGAGAAAATATTGTTTGTATCAGTATTAGAAACCAATTGTTTGTATTGTTTCAGCAGAATTTTATCTGACACTTTCATATATGGCGGGTTGCCAACAACAATATCGTACCGTTTGGTGAATTTCTGTAAAAGAGTGTCTTTGTTGATAAAATTCAGTCTAACATTTTCGGGTTGCGGTATGGTTTGCAAAAGTTGTTTGAGTAATTTAATGCTATCTGGATTTATATCAATAACATCAATATGTAATTCTGCAACATTGGAATATTTCAAGAACAACGACGGCAAAAAGTTCCCCACACCAATCGCAGGTTCAAGTATGTGTAAAATCTTGTTATCGGGGTAATCAGGCAAGTTTTTAACGACAGAATAACAAATGTCTTGTCTTGTGTAATAGGCGGCTGTTTCTGTACGTGCTCCATTGGCATATTCTGCTATTTTGGCTAAACGAACAAAACCTAATTTGCGGTGTTTATTTATGTATTGCAACAGTTTCTCGCTGTCGGTTAAATCGTTTTTCTTAATTATATCAAGTACTTCTTGCTCTGTAAGTTCTATATCTGCAAGTTTTTCTTTTATCTTATGCGCTATTTGTTGGAAAATGATTGTAGGCACAGCCTCCCCTAAACTTTGGCGGATATTGACATCCTCTTTCTTCAAATATTTTTGTTTTTCTTCAAGTGGCAATGCGTTTAGTTGTCCATAAGGAATTGCACTCCATTCAAAAGTTTGCGGCACTGACATCATCAACATTATCTCGCGGATAGAGAAAACTCTGTTATCAGTCGGGTGGACGGTATTTTGGCTTGCCAAAATATCATTGCGCGTATGCACGCACGGCGGTACTTTATCCCAATACTGACGTGTGTATTTGTCACCATTTTTCCGTTGGTGAAATACAATTCTGCCGTCAATTTCTGTATGCGGAATACGATTAACATCTTCATTATCAAAAGCAGACTGTCCCTCTGTAATATTTTCTATCCACTTTTGCATATGTGGGGCATAAGGACGGAATGTGTGATAAATATCTTGTTCCGAAATCTCGCCCATTTGCTGTAAATGCGGTAAATGGCCAATGGTCTGACGAAGAGTTTGCTCTTCTTGACGGTCTGGAAAAAGTTCAAGCGGTGTGATTTCTTTTTGGTCTTTCCGCACGCCAATCACAAGTGTGCGTGTGCGACTGCTTGGGTTGCCGTAGTCTTTGAAATTAATGACTTTTGAAGCAATGTTATAATCTCCAACAAGGTCTAATTCAATCGCTTCTCGAATAGGTTTATCGATTCCATCAAGGTCGGTACAAATTGATTTAAGGAACGCTGGCACATTTTCGAAAAGGAAGAAACGTGGTTTTATTTCTTGTATGAATTTAATTGATTCAACAACAAGAGAATTACGTTTAAGTTCATCTCCTTTTTTATGATTGGCCACGGACATTCCTTGACAAGGCGGTGTGGCGATTACAACATCTAAATCCGTCAATCGCTTTTGCTGTTGCCACATTCGGATTTCATCAAAAACTTTGTCTTGAGTTTCTTTGAGTGTAATATCACCGCAGATATAACCGCTGGCAAATAAACACTTATGGTTATATTTCTGCACATTCAATCGGCGTTCAATTAATTCGACTGTTGCCACACAATCATAATCTTCCTGTTTGAATCCATAACAACCAACTCCAGCACAACTGAATAGACTGATATAGGTAAGTCGTTTGGGATTTGTTTGCCTGGGTTTTGTTTGGGAATTAACAAGTTCTTCTAATGTTGAGTCCTCATAAGTATGCCAAATGTGTAATGTTTGTTGGCGGTAATCATCAAAAAGGTGTTTAACGAACTGTAATTCAAAGACAATACGTAAATCATTCGGGTCATTGTCAAGTTCTCCCTCTCGACGAGAACCGACACGTGCAATTTTGATTAAATAAAGGTCTCGAATACCATAATAATCAAGGTCGCACTGCTTGCCTATATATGGAATAAAGTAATATAACTTATTTAGTGCTACTGTGTTAGGAAAACGCTTGCCTGAATAATAGATTTTTGCTGTGCCATCAAGAAAGTGTTGGACATTATCCTTTTTGACATTACAAATTAGAACGTTTTTAGACAAATCAACGTCTTCTACGCTACTCTCTACTGCGGAATTGGTAATTATCGTTTCAGGATATTCGGCTTGCAATTGAAACAAGTCAAGAAAAGTTAATTGCTCTGGCACAAGAAATTCGTTTCTTCTCGTCCGCCAAACACCCCGAATCGGACTATGTTACCAATCTGTTGTTCTACAGCCACATACAAAAAACGTGGGTATCTGAACCTTCACCCGTCCGCTTTCTGTGGCCTTAGGAAACCATTGTGTATAGACGAGCAAAGAGATACCCACGTTGCGTGTATATATAGCCCGAAAAGCGTGCTTGGGCAAAAATGCCCCAAAGCACACCCCCGGAATGTATACCACACCCGTAGCATCGTCTTTTGCATTGTTCTTGATACACCTTTTTGAAAGTTCCTAAGTTTTCAGAAAGCCAAAAACAAGCATCAGGTGACGCTTTATGTATGTAACACCGCAAGTGCATAAAATTCGCACAAACGGCAAAGGACAAATGTAAAGAATTTTGGAAAAGATTGGCGGCCGAAATTTTCGACTGCAAAAAATGGCAAGTTAGTGGCGCGTCAATCGCCATTTGTAAGGAAATCTGTTCGGTTGCTATCATCACTTTTGACTATTTCAAAATCGGGCCAGATTCTCTATTTTTGTTTTGCCGAAAGGTTGAAAACGAATTGTATGGCAAGTTTTTTCGAATCGTTTCTAATGGTTGTCAATCAAATGAGTCCCTACCTATTGTTGGGCTTTCTGATTGCGGGTGTGCTGCACGTTTTTGTGCCGAAGCGGTTCTATGCCCGATATCTGTCGCGCGACAACCGACTGTCGGTGGTGTATGCCGCGCTGTTGGGCGTGCCACTGCCGTTGTGCTCGTGCGGTGTTATTCCCACGGCCATTGGGCTGCGCAACGAGCGGGCGTCGAAGGGCGCGGTGGCTTCGTTCTTGATTGCCACACCGCAGACGGGCATCGATTCCATTTTGGCCACCTTCTCGCTAATGGGGCTCGGCTTTGCCGTGGTGCGCCCCGTGGCTGCGTTGATTACGGGCGTTTGCGGTGGCTTGCTTGTCAACCGCTTTGTTCCTGACAATGCCGAATGCACCGATTGCGCCACACCTTCCGTCCAGCCTTCGGGCAACCGCCTTTGGCGCGTGCTGCGGTACGCCTATTTCGAAATGGTTCAGGACATCGGGCTGCGGTTGATTGTTGGGCTGATTATTGCGGCGCTCATCAATGTGGCCGTCCCCGACGAGTTTTTTCTCAACTTCGCCAATCAGCCTTTGCTTCAAATGATTGCGGTGCTGCTGATAGCCGTGCCAATGTATATCTGCTCGACGGGCAGCATTCCTGTGGCCGCCGCACTCATAATGAAAGGTCTGTCGCCAGGCGCGGCATTGGTAATGCTAATGGCGGGACCTGCCGTCAATATGGCGTCGATTTTGGTGGTGCGTAAATCGCTTGGCGCGAGATTCACTCTCATCTACCTGCTCACCATTGTCGGATTTTCTATCTTGTTCGGACTGATAATCAATGCGATTGGCATAGGTGCAAACATTGTTGCAACCAATGCCGCGTGCTGCACTGTCGATTCACAATCGGCAAACATTTTTCGGATTATCTGTTCCGTTCTTTTAGTTTTGTTCATCATTAATGCACTGATTATGAAACTATTTAGCAAATTCAAACGTGAACCCGCCGTTGCAGGCACGGTTGTTTACAATGTCGAAGGTATGCACTGCAACCACTGCAAGGCCGCAATGGAAGATTCAGCCTTGAAAACCAAAGGCGTGACCGCTGCCGAAGCCAATCCGGCCGCAGGCACGCTCACCGTTACAGGCACCGCATCGGAATCCGACATCCGCCGCGCCGTTGAGAAGGCAGGGTTTAAGTATGGCGGGGTGAAGGCCGAAAACTAAAAGCCGGACACCCGCAAACCCTTCAAAAACGCGAATCACATTGTGTTGGGGCAGTGGAAAATAGGCAGTATATTCCAAAATGGAATAAACTAAAGGTTATCGCGATTTGCGATAGCATCAGAGAAAAAAGTCATTCAGTCAGATTACTATTTCGTAGAAATCGCGGTTAAGCAAGTCGCTGAATGCCTTAACCAATTGTTGTCTGTGTGGATTTGTCTTTTTGAAATAAATTGAAAGCAGCAGTTCGTAATCGCCTTCGCCTGCTTCGGCGTTTATGGTGGCCATAGTGCCGTCGTTGTAGTAGTGGAATCAACGGTCGAATAGATTTCGGCGTTGTTGTTGCTTGCCATCAGTGCTGTCGCAAACCATAATCATCGCATTTTCAATTTTTTCGAAGAATCTGCGCAGTACATCGGCCACAGTTGCGGCAATGCGGCGGTCGAGAGAATGGGGTTGTGTGCCTTCACGCTCAATACTGAACGAATAAGTGTTCACAAGGTCGGGGTATATCTCATAAACAGGCATAAAATACAAAAAGTATCTTACGCCATCTTTGTTGACAAACTCGTAGTTCAGTTCGTCAGTTATCTCAATCTCATACGGGGGTGGCGAATTTAAAGCCATACTTGCTTGCAATTCGTTTCATTTCCTTGGGGTCGGCTCCTTTTTGGATACAATCCCTTAACTCGCGCTTGCATTCGAGCAGGCTTACAATGATATTTTTCGTTTTCGGTTTTGTTTCCATTTTATTGTGCCATAAGATTCTGTGCAAAAATAGATAAATTTCTTTGAATTGTCACGAAGCGATAAAAAACAAAAAGTCACCGTCAGGTGGTTAAATTTTCCGTGTTTTTCGTGTGTTCCGTGGTTAGTCAATTCCGTGTAGCACAAAAAAGCCGGACACCCGCAAAGGCATCCGGCTTCAAGTAGCATAGAATTTTTACAAGTTTCAGAACTTGTAAGGAACAGTCTGTAAATCGCACATATCGGACGAACCGCCCAAAAGAAGTTCGTATTGGCCGCGCAGCGGAACCATATTTTGAGCGTTCTCATCCCACCACAGGAAGGTTTCGTCGGTGAGCGGGAAACTTACGTTGACGGTCTTCCCTGCAGGAACAGCCACACGTTGAAATCCGCGAAGAGTCAGGACGGGGCCTGCGGCATCATCGAGGCGGCGGACGTAAAGTTGAACAACCTCTGTGCCGTCAACCGCGCCAGTGTTGGTCACCGAAATAACCACTTTTTTGCCTTTCACCGTCGGCTGACTGTAGGCGAAAGTGGTGTAACTCAATCCATAACCGAAAGCAAACAACGGCTCGCCACGGAAATAGCGGTAGGTGTGTCCTTCCATATTATAATCTTCAACTTCAGGCAGTTGGTCGGCATTTTTGTAGAATGTTACGGGCAGTTTTCCCGACGGAACGGCATCGCCAAAAAGAATATCGGCCACAGCCGTGCCACCGTCCTGTCCAGGATACCAGGCCTGCAGAATGGCGTTGCAGGTTTCGGTTTCGGGCTCAAGGCCAATGGCGGAACCCGAGAAGTTGACAAGCACCACCTTCTTGCCAGCATCGCGAAGGGCGGCAAGCAGACGGCGCTGAACGCCAGGCAGTTCAATGTCGGTGCGGTCGCCGCCCGAGAAGCCAGGAACGTGCACGGGCATCTCTTCGCCTTCCAAACGGGGCGATATTCCGCCCGCAAACACCACAATATCAACATCTTTCAGCAACAGCATCACCGAATCCATATCGAGTGCGGGCAGGAAACTGCGCTTCATCTGCTCGTGGCGGCGCAGGTG
>JAGCFC010000130.1 GCA_017650325.1 Salinivirgaceae bacterium
CTTAGGTTCTAAGGGCGTGAACATTATGGATTTTTGCAAGCAATTTAATGCCCGGACTCAAAACAGCGCTGGTAAAGTGCTTCCAGTTGTCATCACTGTTTATTCCGACAAGTCGTTTGACTTTATTGTTAAACGTCCGCCCGTTGCTGTACAGATTTTGGAGGCCGCTAAAGTAAAAAGCGGTTCTGCAGAGCCTAATCGCAAAAAGGTGGCTTCTTTGACTTGGGCACAAGTTAAAGAGATTGCCGAAGACAAAATGCCAGACTTGAACGCTTTCACGGTTGAGTCAGCAATACGTCTTGTTGCAGGTACGGCACGTAGTATGGGAGTCACAGTTACTGGAGAGTTCCCGGGTAAATAATTAATTAAACACCTCGTGTAAAAATGGCAAAGCTAACAAAGAACAGAAAATTAGTAGCAGACAAAATCGAGCCGTTAAAGGTTTACACTTTGTCTGAGGCTGCGCATTTGGTAAAAGAGGTTACTACCACAAAGTTTGATGCGTCTGTCGATATCGATGTCCGTCTGGGTGTCGATCCCCGCAAGGCAAATCAAATGGTTCGTGGTGTCGTTTCTTTACCTCACGGTACAGGTAAACAAACCAGAGTTTTGGTACTTTGTACTCCTGACAAGGAGGCTGATGCTAAAGCTGCTGGCGCCGACTATGTTGGTCTTGATGAATACATTGAGAAGATTAAGGGCGGTTGGACTGACGTTGACGTCATCATCACAATGCCTTCAATCATGGCAAAAGTCGGTGCACTTGGTAAGGTCTTGGGACCTCGCGGTTTGATGCCTAACCCGAAAAGTGGTACGGTTACCATGGAAATTGGTTCAGCTGTTAAAGAAGTAAAACAAGGTAAGATCGATTTTAAAGTTGACAAATTCGGTATTATCCACGCTGGTATTGGCAAGGTATCTTTCTCTCCGGAGCAAATCCAGGAGAACGCACAGGAAATCCTTAGCACAATCATCAAGCTGAAACCTTCGACAGCAAAGGGTACTTACGTTAAGAGTATCAGCTTATCGAGCACAATGAGCCCTGGTATTCCAGTTGATGTTAAATCAGTAGAGTAAAAAATTAGAGTTATGAGGCGCGAAGATAAGGCTGTTATTATTGACAATCTGGCCGCTCGTCTGAAAGAGGCTAACCATTTCTACTTGACTGACATTTCTGATCTGAATGCAGAGCAGACAAGTCTGTTGAGAAGAAAATGCTTCGAGAAGGACATTGAGCTTGTGGTTGTCAAGAATACCCTGCTTAAAAAAGCTATGGAAAAAACAGGCACCGACTTTTCGGAACTGTTTGGCGAACTTAAGGGCTCAACTTCTATCATGTTTACCGAAGTTGGCAATGTGCCAGGTAAACTGATCAAGGAGTTCCGTGCAAAAGGTGACAAACCGATTCTTAAGGGCGCATACGTTGAGGAGTCGTTCTACATTGGCGACAACCAGCTCGAGGCTTTGATTCACATCAAGTCGAAGAACGAACTTATTGCCGATGTTATCGCACTGTTGCAATCACCTGCCAAAAACGTTGTTTCTGCTCTTCAATCGAGCGGTCAGAACTTGACAGGTATCTTAAAAACATTATCAGAGAAATAAAATTATTTGTAAACATTTTTTAAAAATAGATTTAAAATGGCAGATTTGAAAAAGTTTGCAGAAGAGTTGGTTAACTTGACTGTAAAAGAGGTAAATGAGTTGGCTGCAATACTCAAAGACGAATATGGTATTGAACCGGCTGCTGCCGCTGTTGCTGTTGCCGCTCCAGCTGCTGGAGCTGGTGAGGCTGCCGCTGCAGAGAAAACTGAGTTCGACGTAATCCTTAAGTCGGCTGGCGCTCAGAAATTGCAAGTTGTTAAACTTGTTAAGGAACTCACTGGTCTTGGCTTGAAAGAGGCTAAGGAAGTAGTTGACGGCGCTCCGAAAGAACTTAAGACAGGCGTATCTAAAGAAGAAGCTGAATCATTAAAGGCTAAATTGGAAGAAGCTGGAGCTGAAGTTGAGCTTAAATAAGATTCCATATTAGGATAAAGATAAGGTTTAGTGTTGGTTTCCAACACTAAGCCTTTTTGTTGTTATTTTTAAGTTCACCTTTTTTTTTAAGACAATGGCTTCAACAGGTTATCAAGAAAGAATAAACTTCGCATCGAATAAAAACCAATTGGAATATCCTGATTTTCTGGACATCCAATTGAAATCTTTCAACGACTTTTTCAATATCAACACAACGCCTGATCAGAGAAAAAATGAGGGCTTGTATGAGGTGTTCAATGAGAACTTTCCTATCTCTGACACCCGCAACAATTTCGTTCTGGAGTTTCTGGACTACAACATCGACCCACCGCGCTACACCATCGACGAGTGCATCGAGCGAGGCCTGACCTACAGCATTCCGCTGAAGGCAAAACTGAAGTTGTACTGCACCGATCCGGAGCACGAAGATTTCGACACAGTGGTGCAAGACGTTTATCTGGGCACCATTCCTTATATGACTCCCCGCGGAACATTCGTCATCAACGGTGCGGAGCGTGTCATTGTGTCGCAGTTGCACCGCTCGCCTGGCGTTTTCTTCGGTCAGAGCATTCACGCTAACGGTACAAAACTCTACTCGGCACGTATCATCCCGTTCAAGGGTTCGTGGATTGAGTTTGCAACCGACATCAACAATGTGATGTACGCTTACATCGACCGCAAGAAGAAATTGCCGGTTACAACATTGTTGCGTGCCATCGGTTACGAGAGCGACCGCAGCATTCTGGAGATATTCGATCTTGCAGATGAAGTCAAAGTTTCAAAAGCAGGCCTGAAGAAGGTGACAGGCCGTCGTCTTGCAGCCCGTGTCTTGAAGACTTGGGTTGAGGACTTTGTTGACGAGGATACCGGCGAGGTTGTTTCAATCGAGCGTAACGAGGTTATCGTTGACCGTGAGACAATCCTTGAAAACGAGCATATTGATGCCATCGTTGATTCGGGCGCAAAAACCATCCTTCTGCACAAGGAGAATGTGAACTTGGCCGAATTCGGTATCATTTATAATACATTACAGAAAGACCCCTGCAACTCTGAAAAAGAGGCAGTGCTTTACATCTATAGGCAGTTGCGCAACGCAGAACCACCTGACGAGGCAACCGCTCGTGACGTTATCGACAAGCTGTTCTTCTCTGACAAGCGTTATGACTTGGGAGAGGTTGGCCGTTTCCGCATCAACAGGAAACTGAATCTCGATATCGATATGAGCGTCAGGGTCTTGACCAAAGAAGACATTATTGAGATTATTAAATATCTGATTGAGCTTATCAACAGCAAAGCCGATGTGGACGATATTGACCACTTGAGCAACCGTCGCGTCCGCACAGTGGGCGAGCAGCTTCAGAATCAATTCGGCGTTGGCTTGGCTCGTATGGCAAGAACAATCAAAGAGCGAATGAATGTACGCGACAACGAGGTGTTCACACCAGTTGACCTTATCAACTCGAAGACACTGTCGAGCGTCATCAATTCGTTCTTCGGTACCAACGCTTTGTCGCAGTTTATGGACCAGACAAACCCGTTGGCCGAACTTACTCACAAGCGCCGTATGTCGGCGTTAGGCCCTGGCGGTCTGTCGCGTGAGCGTGCAGGCTTCGAGGTCCGCGACGTACACTATACTCACTACGGTCGTTTGTGCCCGATTGAAACACCTGAAGGCCCGAACATCGGTCTTATTTCATCGCTTTGCGTGTTCGCGAAAGTGAACAATCTGGGCTTCATTGAAACCCCGTACCGCAAGGTTGAGAACGGTAAGGTTGACCTGAACAACGACGATGTTGTTTACCTTACAGCCGAAGACGAGGAGGGAAGAATCATCGCGCAGGCCAATGCACCGCTCGATGCTGAAGGTTGCTTCAAGAACCCGAAAGTTAAGACACGTCTGGAGGCCGACTTCCCGTTGACCGACCGCGCCGACGTTCAGATGATGGACGTTGCGCCGAACCAGATTTCGTCAATAGCAGCATCACTGATTCCGTTCCTTGAGCACGACGATGCCAACCGTGCGTTGATGGGTTCGAATATGATGCGCCAGGCCGTTCCGCTTTTGAAATCGGAATCGCCGATTGTTGGTACAGGCATTGAGAAACGTGTTGCCGAAGAC
>JAGCFC010000131.1 GCA_017650325.1 Salinivirgaceae bacterium
TCCCTCGACAATTTGTCGGGCGCACCATTCGAGATTGTCGAACTTGTCAAATTCGATTATCTCTTGCAGTGTCTCCATTTATTATTTGTGCTTGAAAAGCCCGTTGATTTCGCCATCGATGCGGTCGACAATCACACGCAGGTCTTCAGGTTTTTCCGAGAAGTTCATATCATCGACATCGAAAATGAGCAGTTTGCCCAAATCGTACTTTGCAATCCAAGCCTCGTAGCGCTCGTTGAGCCGTTTCAGGTAATCCAAGCGGATTGAGCTCTCGTAATCACGTCCGCGCTTTTGGATGTTGCGCACCAATGTTGGCACCGATGCTCGCAGATATATCAGCAAATCAGGCGGTTGAATGAATTTACTCATCAACTCAAATGATGCGAAATAGGTGTTGAAGTCGCGTGTGCTCAACAGCCCCATATCGTGCAGGTTAGGCGCGAAAATGTGCGCGTCCTCGTAGATTGTGCGGTCCTGAACAATTGTTTTTCCCGACTTCAGAATTTGCAGAATCTGGTTGTAGCGGCTGTTCAAGAAATAAATCTGAAGGTTGAACGACCAGCGTTGCATATCGTTGTAAAAGTCGTTCATATACGGGTTGTCGGCCTCTTCGTAGTGTGCCTCCCACTTGAAGTTTTTCGCCAAAAGACCTGTCAGTGTGGTCTTTCCGGAGCCAATGTTTCCTGCTATTCCGATGTACATAGTGTCAGTTTTTAATTGCGGCCTAAATTAGAAAAAATTCCGTGATTTTTGTGTTTTCCGTAGTTAATGTTTCAGAACCTCAACTGCATTTTTGCCAGAATTCCGAACGGCAGCACATCCTCGTGGTCGAGATAGGTCAGACGCCAGATGGCATCGACACGGAAAAACTTGAAAATGTTTTCGATACCTACACCAGCTTCGGCGTATGGCTTGTTCAGAACATTGAGAGTGGTGGGGAAAAACAGATCGTCGCTGGTGCGGTGCGCAAAATCGCCGACCAAAACCTTGCCGGTGGCCACCTCGCGCCATTTCAGTCGTCGCATTAGCGGTATGTGATTCAAAAACAATCCCTTAAAGTGATGTTCGAGCATAAGGGTGACATACTGGTCGCTCACAAACTCGTAGTAGTTCATCAGGTTGAAGGCGTACTCATCGTAGGCGTAGGTCTGGTTCCCCTCGTGTAACTGTTGGAAAGGAAACGGTGCCTTGCCGAATGTTTTCCCGGCATCGATAACGTAGCGTAGATCGCCCAGCGGTTTCAGCGGCACAGTTTGTTCCACACTTGCGTGCAGCTTGTAATACTCATATTTACTGTTCATTATGTTTGGCAGACCAACAGTCAGACCGATGTTGAAAATAGGGTAAGTGGTGCCAAGACTCCGGCGCTCGAATTTGCCCATCACAAACTTCTCGTTGTAGGCAAACCTGAAGTTGACCGACATTTCGGTGGTCCGCAGACTTGTAACATTCACAGTGTCGCCCAACTGCTCGTCGTACATTTGAAACGGCACCGTCTCCGACGCGTAAATTTGCTTGTGCCGCGCCTTGAATTTGGTCGAGAATCCTGCAAACCACTCGTGATCGTAGTATGCGCCGCCTTCGTTCACAATGGTCAGTTTGTCGTTCTGCTCACGCGCAAACAGCGATGAGAGTATGTTATCGCTCAAAAATGCATTCTCAGTTAAACCAAGTTGCTCGTTATCATGGAAATAGTATATGTTGGCGCACCGTCGTGGCATTGTGTTGAACATTTCGGTGAATCCCAGACCATATTTAAACTTCTGGTCACGGGTGCCGTAAGCCAGGTGCCCGTAGAGCATATGCCTGGTACTGAACTCGTTGCTGGTGCGCAGACTGATTTTGAACCGGCTGCCCTCAATGGGGTTGAAACTGTAAAGCGTGTAGTATGGTCCTATTTCGATGTATTTGTGCACCCAATAGCCTGTAATAAAGGCGTTTACAAGTTTTACAATATTGTTGAACATCGGCACCTCGCGCACTGAGTCCACCATAACATAAATGTCCTTCTCACGCTGGCTCAACTCCTCGTGGCGCAAGTCGTTCCACTCGTCAACCGATTTCTGCATGGCATCGTAGAGCAACACAGTTTCGGTCGGCGCCGATGCCGAGAAAGTCTTTTCAGGCAGGTCGGGGTGGATATTTATGTTGCTGTACGACGTGGTCTTACGCCCGAAAAAGCCATAATCTTTCTGCGTGACCGAAAAATCGACAAACAACTCCTGCTTTTTCGGAAACCACACAGAATCATCAACATACGTATACGACTGCTCTGCCACAAAATCCGACACAAAGTTGATGTTCACTCCTTCGGAAATGCGGATTTTGTAACTCTCGATGGCGAAAGTGGTGTCGTGCACCCAGAAATATCCTGTGAACGTAGGCTCCTGCTTGCGTTTCGGCTTGAACGAGATTTGATAGCACCAATGGTTGTCGCGGAACGTACTATCAATCAGGTAATATTTGTAATATGCACGTCCGATGTTGGCAATCGGGCTCACAAAGTCGTGTCCCAAAATCGGCACAAAATTGTCGTAGATATTGAAATCTAGATACATCTTGCCCGTGAACTCCGACACCATATCGTCCTCCGTACCAGAGATTCGGCTGGCTTTTATCACCTCCTTCTCTCGTTTCGGGTTCTTTTGATAGTAATAATCTGACAATGTTTCGGTTATAAATACGGGCAAAAACGTTTTTCCTGTTATTGCCGATGTGTCGACATAATCGAAAACAAATTGGAACTTCTTGAAAATCTTTTGGTTTTTGTATTCTTCGGTGATGTTGTTAATGTCGAGTTCCATCTTGTTGTAAACCTCGTAGGTGTAGAGCGACTGGCGCGTCGGGTTGTTGCGCGTTTTGTTCTCGTTAATCTCGCGCAGGATGCGGAAGGCGGGATTCTCGCCCGGGTGTACAACAATCTCGTCCATCACAATATTGTCGGGGTTGAGTCTGATGGCAAGTTCCTGATAACTTCCGTTGCGTATTGCAGTTTTGTATGGCAGGTAACCTATGTACGAAACCATCAGCGAGTCGACATGCGAGCGAGTCTCAATGAAAAATGTGCCGTCAACGCTTGTGATGGTGCCGATGGATGTGCCAGGAATGGCCACGTTCACAAACGGCATTGGCTCGTCGGTGTCGGCATCAACCACCGTTCCTCGAATGCGCGTCACTTGCGCCGAGAGTTGCACGGCGCAGAGCAGCAAAAGCAGTAATATGTTAAGTTTAAGTTTCGTGGTTATTTTTTATGGACTACAGACATCGGACTACGGACAACAGACCGTAATCCCATTCGTTTTTTTTCTTGTATATCAATTTTTTTATTCCCTCAGCACAAAATTTTGTCCCAAATAAACGCGACGGACTTCCTCATCGTCAGCCAGTTCACGTGCCGAGCCTTCCTTCATAATGCGGCCGTCGTAAAGCAGATAGGTGCGGTCGGTGATGCAGAGAGTTTCCTGCACGTTGTGGTCGGTGATGATGACGCCAATGCCGCGGTCTTTCAGCTGACGCACAATGCGTTGGATGTCCTCAACCGCAATCGGGTCGACACCGGCAAACGGTTCGTCAAGCAAGATGAAATTCGGGTCGATAGCCAAAGCGCGGGCAATCTCCGTACGGCGACGTTCGCCACCCGACAACTGGATACCAAGGCTCTTGCGGATATGGTGCAGGCTGAACTCGGTCAGCAGTGACTCAAGTTTCTCCTTCTGTTGGTCTTTGGTCAGGTCGGTCATCTCGAGAATCGACATTATGTTGTCCTCAACACTCAGTTTCCTAAACACCGACGCTTCCTGTGCCAGATAACCGATGCCGAGTTTCGCACGCTTGTAGATAGGTTCTTTGGTAACGTTAAGGTCATCGAGATAGATGTTGCCGCCGTTGGGCGTTATCAGTCCCACAATCATATAGAACGATGTGGTCTTACCTGCGCCGTTTGGTCCCAGAAGTCCAACAATCTCGCCCTTTTCGGCTTGAAACGACACGTCTTTCACCACAGTGCGGCTGCCGTAACGTTTAACAAGATGTTCTGCTATTAGTTTCATCTTTGGAATAATACTACCGCGCAAAAATAAGATTTTTTATGGCATTTCTGCGATTGTTGTCTTGAGTGCGATAAAAGTTTCGCCTTTGTTCTCCGGAGATTCTATAATATAATAGTTGTAGCCGTCTGCCGAAAAAACACAGGGTGCTTTGTCGGATACATGCCGTTCATAATCAAACAAGTGCATTTTGTTTCGTAGTGTCCGATGCCATAATTGGGGCATTCTGTAGCACAGATCGTAGGAAATTGAATTACCGCGACTTACGCTGTCGGGTATTTGCAGAATTAGCGAATGGTCGCAATAAAAAGCGTTTGGGTGAATTTCCGGCGAGCTGTTTTCTGCGGAACACATTGAGGCGAGCTCATCTCTTTTGCAGTACAAAAGCGGGTGCAGCACAACTTTCTCCAAATCATAAGTCTTGCATATTCCGTATCTGCTCCAGGAGTCGATTCGAAGGGGGTTGGCCATGCGGTGCCGGCTTTGAATGGTCTCAAAACAAGCCTCGCCGTTACCGTTTTTTAGCGCCGCCATCAACTGCTCGTTGTTTTCATTCTGTTCGATAACCGCCCTCAACGCAAACGGGGAATCGATGACGCATAAGATTGATAATGCGGCGGTTACGCCGATGATGATTTTCCCTTTCAGATGGCACAGAATCAGATTGGCTGTTACAATGCAGGCAATCAGCTCCGGAAAAATCGCCGACCTTGGTTCAGAACCAAAAACAACACTGAACGCCAAGACAGAGACGGCTAACATCGATAGCAGAAAACTGTTTTCCCTTAAAAAATCGTTGAAACGGTTTTTGTCAGTCAGTCTCAGCAGCAGCAAACCGAACGCGCACAAGTAAACCGCCCGGTATTGTGCAAGAGTCAGTATGCGGGCGTGAAGGGCATACTTCACATTTGCCGACAAAGTGTCGAAGCCGCAGTAGTATGCTGCAAACCGCCCGAAGTTGCCAGGTGCGCAGTACAGAATTAATGCCCCGATTAAGAATCCGATATAAAACACACGTCTGTTGCCGCTGATGTTTTTGCGGTGAAAAACAAAATCCAGCAACAGTGCCGCCGCAATGGCCATGGTCGATATAACATTCGCTGTGCCCGCCAGAAAGGCGAGTGCTGCGAACATCGATTTTGCAGCGGTTGACGAGTTTTTGTCCGCATATCGCGTAAAGCAGAATATGAGTAATACGCATAAAGTGCAGTTCCATAGGTAATTGACCGCGCCCGATATCCAAAACATTGTTTCGCTTGGAACGGGGCAGCACAAGTACCAAAGTGCCGCAAACAGAATTGTTACAAGAATTTTTCTGTCGGCATTGTGGTTGATTAGCAGAATCAAACTGATGCAGAAATGAAGAAAAGCGCCGAAAACAATAGTGTTGGCAATGTTGAATATCGCTTTTGAGGTAAAATATCCGCAGAACAACCGTCCGAAAATAGTAGGTAGAAACGCTCCGCTCCAGTGGAAATATACCGATATGGTATCTTTTAAAATTTTCCGAATCGAATCAAATCGGCCTCCGAGTGTGATTGAATATCCGTGCGAATAATCATCGCTAAACAGGAATGTGTATTCGTTGAAAACCCAAAACAAAATGAGAAAAACTGCCAGTAAAAGCAGGTATAGTTTGTTTTTCAAGTTGTTCGACAGCATTATCATTTGTTCGCGGATTATGCGCTTTCGCCTCAAAAATATGTGTTTCCGAATCGTTAAAATTATAAGTTTGCCATAAACAAAAAATATTGACAAACATATTTTCACAGATTTAACTATTTGCTTGATATGCAACCACTCACACCTCCCGACCGCCAGCAGCTTGTTGAGCTTGCCAACACACGTATGCCGTACGGGCGCTACGAAGGCCGCCTGCTGATTGAACTGCCCGAGCCATATCTTGCTTGGTACGCGCAGAAGGGTTTTCCGCCCGGAAAAATCGGCAATCAGCTGCAGCTGATGTACGAAATAAAGGCCAACGGATTGGAAAAACTCATTTGGCCGTTGGTGAAACAATAATTATTTATATTTTTAGTGCGATTAAATTAATTTTTTTAACTAATAACTAACTATTTATGATTAAATGTGCAAAAGAGATGCGCGCCACAGCGGCTGCCGCTCTCAAAGGAAAATGGGGTAACGCAGTGCTTACCACGCTTGTTCTTATGATAATTTCATGTGCAGCAAGCGGTATTCTTGGAATCATTCCGGGGTTGAATATTATTGCAATTATTGCAACAGTTGTTCTCTCTGCAGGTTACTATGTCGGTTTTCTGACAATGTTACGTACGGGCGAGCAAGTTCAAGTTGGTTGCATCTTCGATTTCTTCAAAGAGTCGCGTCTTTGGGTTACAATTCTTTTGATGTATGTGTACACATTCTTGTGGACTTTGCTCCTCATTATTCCTGGAGTCATCAAGGGATATGCCTATCGCATGACTCCGTTCATTCTTAAGGATAATCCTAATATGAAAAACAACGAAGCCATTGAACTGAGTATGGCGATGATGGACGGGCACAAATGGGATTTGTTCTGCCTTGAGCTGTCGTTCATTGGTTGGGCATTCTTGTGCGTGTTTACCTTGGGCATTGGCTATCTGTGGTTGTTGCCTTACATGTCGGCTTCGTACGCCGCTTTCTATGAGGATGTTAAGACTGAATTCGCAAGTCGTTCAGCTGCTTAATAGTTGAATTTTAATGATTTCGGCCGCATCTGACAATGTCGGATGCGGCTTTTTGTTTTCAAAACAGATACCCCATCTTTATGTACATGTTCGATTTCTTGTCGGAATCTTTTGAACTGAAAGGTGTAGCCCAATCGACTGAGAGGATAAAATTCTCATTCATAGCTACTTTCAGTCCTGCACCACCCGACAGATGAGGACGATAGATGCTACCTGAAAAATCGAAATAATCATCGGCATTGTCGCCAGTTGAGGCAGCTGCAAGTCTAACACGCTGCTCATCGATGTCGGCAGGCTGGAGCACCATTCCAACATCGACAAATGGGTTGGTGGCCACGTAAAAATGGCTTGAGCCAATATCGAATTTGACCAAGCGCAGACGTAACTCAATGTTGGCCAGCGCAAAACCATCGGAAACGATGCGGTTGCGGGTGATGCCGCGCAATGAGCTTGAGCCGCCCAGACTCTCGTAAATGGCGCGTTTCAGGTTAAGCACATTATGCTGGCTGGCCATGTAGAACGGCGTCTGGCCGGCAAGTGTGAGCTGTGCCGAAAGGCGGTAGGCCAACACGGCAATGGGCGTACCTAAAGCTATGTAATGGCGGAAATCGGCGTTCACTTTCAGATTGTTGAAGCGGTGAAGGTCTCCGAATGCCGCTGTGTAAGTAACAAACGCATCGGCCCAAATGCCAGCCGATGGAGCGGACGTTCGGTTGCGGCTGTCGTAGCTGATGCCGCCGTGAACATAGGGGAATGTGCCGGTCTGCGTTTCGCAACTGTCAATCAATCCCCACTGCAGATATTTGTCGAAAAGCAGTTCGATGTCAGGCAGTTTTTTATCGTCGGACTGGCCGCGGTTCAGTTTGTCGATATTGACATGTTTTGCATTGAAAACAAGCAGTCCGGTTCCGGCGTTCCATTTGAACTTGCCACTGATATTTCCTTGAAAATCAAATGCTGCGCGGAATAAATTGCGGTAATGTTTGTAGAAGGCGCGCGAACGGTAGCTGTCGCTGCTGTCATCGGCCCAATCGGAATTGACAACCGCCTGGTGGCCGTTGAAGCCCGAAAAATCGCACATCTCATCGGGTATGTACGATATGTCGGCCGAAAGGAGCAGACCTGGCACAAGCGCGCGCGAATCGAGGTTCAGCCTGAAAAGCCCGCTCTGCTTGGTGGTGCGGTTGACTTCGGCGTAAATGGAGTGCAGATATTCGGGATAGGTGCTGCCATCGCCGTAGTAATACAAGTTGGTGAGCGCGCCGTATTGAAAGCCAAGGTCGGCATCGTACGCTACCGACGGCAGTACACCGAATGTCCAACCTGTTTTTGCTTCGTTCTGCGCACCTGCCGAAACGGCAGATATGACGATTATTGTAATGATTATCAGACGTTTCATATAGACGAATCCAAGTTTCAATCAGTCAATTAAGGAATGACTTCAGCAGATAGGCAACACTAATGCCCAGATAGGTGCCCACGGCGTAGCCCACAAGGCCAATAATGATTCCGCTAATGAGCACTTTGCGGTTGCCCATGGCGCCAACCACTGGCGGAATGAACGGCGGAGAGCAGAGCAGACCGATGTTTGCCACGGTGAAGAGGTCGCCGCTGATGTGGAAAATGCGGCAAATGATAAAGTGGAGCAACACTGTAGTGCACATGATTGTCAGCACAAAACACATGAGCGTGAGTGCCGACGAGTTGAGGCAGCTGACATCGAATTTCGAAGCTGCTACAATGCTGAACATCAGTATGAAAACCATTCCAAGTTCGAATGTTTTGGGCAGGGCGCGAACTTTTTCGGAGAACGAAGCGGCAATGGCCAGTGTGGTGATTACCAAAATGATAATCAACTCGCTCAAAACGCCTGTAATCAGCAGCGAAAGACCAGCGGCCACGGCCAAAAACAAAACAGCAAGCAGCAGCCCAAGCATGGTGCGGCCAAAAGTGGACCGCGCGAAAAAATGGCTGTAATCTTCAACCCCGCCGTCGGTATCGACATCGGAATGCAGCGTCACCGACTCGTCGGGGAAAGGAAGCAAGCGGCGGAAAAGCTTGTAGCCGCCAGCTACAATGAACATTATCAGTGGAAAAGTAACAAGCATCTCGAAGGCATAGACGAGCAGGATAACCGACTCATCGACGCGCAAGGCTGAGCCCAGGGCGAAAAAATTGAGCGTGCCGCCAGTGTAAATGCCCATCATCAGGCCCGAAATGCGGTCGAGGCCACCAATGCCCGAATTGCGGAACGCAAAAAACGCCACCACCACAGCAACCGTTATCGACAGCAGTCCGCCAACAAGCGCCACCAATGTTTTGGGTAGCGAGCGGGTCCAAAGGCGGAAATTGCAGTTGAAGAGCATGAGTGGAATGGCCAGTGGCACCGAAATGTCCATTATGAGATTCTGCGCCGACTCGAGCGCCTGCACGTTGCTCATTTTGACAAATCCGCCAAGTGCCAGAACCAGCCCCACAGCGTAAGCAATTATCACGGTTCCGGCCTTGCGCACAAATTGGCTGCGTTGGTAGGCTGCGGTAATCAGCAGCGGTGCAGCTATGTAAATTGCGGTGATGACGATTGTTGCTATCATAATGGAGGCAAATATAATGAGTTGTTTGATTGATAGTTTATTCGAAGAATCGAATCAGAATTAGAAAATTGTATGCAACAATAATTTTTCAATCGCTGATTTAAACGAACAAACCTATATTTGCCCATCAAACAGACATAATTGTGGAAAAAGGAGTTGTAACAAAATCGACGGGCAGTTGGTATCTGGTCAGGAAGGCTGACGGGAGCGTGGTGGAGTGCCGCATCCGCGGGAAGTTCCGCACTAAGGGGCTGCGCACAACCAATCCTGTGGCGGTGGGTGACGTGGTGGAGTTTGATATTGACGATGAAACGGGTAAAGGCTTGATACACAGCATCGACGACCGCCGAAACTATATCATCCGCAAGTCGATAAACCTGTCGAAGGAGGCGCAGATTATGGCCGCCAACATCGACCAAGCCATTCTGGTTGTCACGCTCGTCAGTCCGCGGACATTCACGCAGTTCATCGACCGATTTCTGGCGTCGGCGGAGGCTTACAATATTCCTTCGGTTTTGGTTTTCAATAAGATAGATATTTACAACGAGCAGCAGATCGCCGAAATGGACGAGCTGATTGCCATCTATCAAAAGATTGGCTATGAATGCGTTAAGGCATCGACGGTGCAAAACATCGGCATCGACCGCATAGAGGAACTCACGCGCGGCAAACTCTCGCTGCTTGCAGGGCATTCGGGTGTTGGCAAGTCGACCATCGCCAACCGATTGAATCCCAATCTCGACCTGCGCACAACGGCCATTTCCGACTCGCACGACAGCGGAATGCACACCACCACTTACCCCGAAATGCACCCGTTGCTCAATGGCGGTTATATTATTGACTCACCGGGAATTAAGGGCTTTGGCACCATTGAAATGAAGGACGAAATGGCGCACTATTTCCCCGAAATGTTCGCCGAGTCGGCCAACTGCCAATTCTACAACTGCACGCATACTCACGAGCCGA
>JAGCFC010000132.1 GCA_017650325.1 Salinivirgaceae bacterium
ATCGGCATCGGCCACAAAACGATCGATAATGGGCTGTGGTTTAGCCTGTTGCACAAGGTCGTAAACGCGGTCGAAGCGGGTGTCACCGCCAACCTGAACATTAGTGATTCCTATGCCGGCAAGCAGTTGCTTTGAGTTTTCGTCTTGAACGAACAGCAAAGTAAAGAACTTCAACAGGTTGCGATACCATCCGCCGTACCATTTGAAGAATGTCTGCTGCGGACGGAAAATCGACGAGAAGACATATGTCGGGACACCGGCTTTATGCAACTGGTTCAGATAGTTATACCAAAAATCGTACTTGATGAACAATGCGGCTTTCGGCTTGACAATCTGCATAAAACGTTTTGCGTTGCGCCGCGTATCGGCCGGAAGGTAAAAAACATAATCGGCACCCGCGTAGTTCTTGCGCACCTCGTAACCCGACGGCGAGAAGAACGTGAGCAGAACGGCGTAATCGGGGTGCTTGGCCTTAAATGCCTCAATAACAGGCCTTCCCTGCTCAAACTCACCCAACGACGACGAGTGAAACCAAACAACCGGCTTGCTGCCATCGATTTTTGCGGCCATCTGCTTAAGCAAACCCTTGCGGCCGCGAATCCAAAACCGCGCCTTCTCGTTGAACGGCGAAACCACGCGGATTAAAAATGTGTAAACCCTGATACTCAGGTTATAAATGAATGTCATTGCTCTTTTTGTTTCGGCCGCAAATATAGATGTTTATCGGATAATGCGAGTTACGAGTTACGAACAGCCAATTGTGATTTTTTGCCGCCGTTGCAACGTTCATTACAATTAAATAGTAACTTCGCGCATTGTTAAAGCGAAGCGTACGCATATCACAATTGGCAATATGTCAAACAACTAGCTTTAAGCAAAATCGACATTGTAACAATATCAAAACACTATAAACGATGAATCTTTTTGAAGTTTACTCGCTATTTCCGGTTGAAATAGTGAAAGGCAAAGGCTGCCACGTTTGGGACGCCAACGGGCAGGAATATCTCGACCTTTACGGCGGTCACGCTGTGATTTCGGTGGGACACGCGCACCCAAAATATGTGAAAGCCATCAGCGAGCAAGTTGCCACTTTGGGCTTCTACTCTAACTCTGTGATTAACAAGTTGCAACAGAAACTAGCCGACAAACTCGGACCAATTTCGGGCTACAACGACTACTCACTTTTCCTGATAAACTCTGGCGCCGAAGCCAATGAGAACGCACTCAAACTGGCGTCGTTCTACAACGGCCGCAACAAGGTGCTGGCTTTCCGTCACTCGTTCCACGGACGCACATCGGCAGCCGTCAGAGTTACTGATATTCCAAAGTACATTGCCCCTGTAAATGAAGGACTTGAAGTTACTTTCATCGATTTGAACGACACCGCCACAATGCGTGCCGAACTTGAGAAAGGCATCTATTCGTCGGTGATAATTGAAGGCATTCAGGGCGTTGGCGGCATTCAAGTGCCCGACGACCAATTTATGCGCGATCTGCGCGAAGCCTGCACCGCAACCAATACCGTGCTGATTCTCGACGAGATACAGTCGGGTTACGGACGGAGCGGCAAATTCTTCGCCCACCAATATGCCGGCATCAAAGCCGACATTGTGACTGTGGCAAAAGGCATCTGCAACGGTCTGCCAATGGCTGGTGTCATCATTGCGCCGTTCTTCACACCCGTTGTGGGACAATTGGGAACTACCTTCGGTGGCAACCATCTGGCCTGCGCAGGAGCCTGCGCCGTGCTCGACATCATCGCCGAAGAGCACTTGGTTGAAAACGCCGCAAAAGTTGGCGACTATCTGCTTTCGGAACTGAAGAAAATCGACAGAATCAAGGAAGTTCGCGGTCGCGGCCTTATGATTGGCATAGAGTTCGAAGAGCCGATAAAGGAAATCCGCAACCAACGTCTGCTTATGGAACAGCACGTGTTCACGGGCGTTGCGGGCGCAAACACAATCCGTCTGCTGCCGCCGCTCTGCCTGTCAATGGCCGAAGCGCAAGACTTTATTGAGAGATTTAAGAAGTGCTTGTAACAAGTAGGATTTAGGAATCGAAATCAGAAATCAAAAATCAGTAAAATCCGTTAAATCTGCGTCATCTGCGTTCAAAATCGACTCACAATTAAACGATTAGACTATGGAAAACCTCACGATAGTAAAAGTTGGCGGAGCGGTTGTTGAAGACCCGACAACGCTCAACACTCTGCTCGACGATTTTGCGGCAATGCCCGGCAACAAACTGCTTGTTCACGGCGGTGGCCGCGCTGCCGACAAACTGCTGAATCGTCTTGGCGTTGAAATCAAGAAAGTTGACGGCCGACGCATCACAGACAAAGAGACAATCGACGTTGTTACAATGGTTTACGCAGGTCTGGTGAACAAGAATATTGTGGCTCAACTGCAGAAACGCGGTGTGAACGCGCTCGGCTTCACCGGTGCCGACCTCAACATCATTCTGTCGCACAAGCGCCCCGTGAAAAACATCGACTACGGCTTTGTTGGCGACGTCGACAGCGTGCAGACCGACGTGCTGTTCTCGCTCATCGAGCAAGGCACGGTGCCTGTGGTTTCGCCAATTACGCACGACGGCTGCGGCCAACTGCTCAACACCAATGCCGACACCATCGCCTCTGAACTGGCGCGCGCTCTGGCCAAATCGTGCGGCGTGACGCTCGTCTATTGCTTCGAGAAGCCCGGCGTGCTTATGGACGCCACCGACGACAGTTCGGTCATCGCCACCCTCACATATGACAAATTCAAAGAGTATCAGGCATCTGGCATCATCAGCGAAGGAATGATTCCCAAACTCGACAACGGTTTCGACGCCATCCGCGCCGGCGTTGCGAGCGTGGTGATTACCAACACCGACGGCCTGAAAAACGGCGGGGGAACGAGATTGGTGCTGTAAATCATCTGAATACTATTATAAAAAACAAAGGGCGCTTTAAGCGCCCTTTGACATTCTATATGTGATTGCTTTTTGCCTTAATCTTTCACGCAACGCAATGAAGCGTACCTACTATGGTCACCTTGAATCCAAATCTCATCCCCCATATTAAGAATACCCTTATCAATGGTTGACAAAACTCGAAACAAGAATACTATATCTGTATTTTGTTTGTGTTCATCGACCATCAACGTGTAATAAATGCACCCATATCCTTTGCCTGCAAATGGTTTTGCATTGAAAGCCGACTGAATATAATCAACATTAGTTTTTTCATCGGGGTCGTAGTATATCCAGTCGGTATTCGACGACAATCGACGACGTAATCCAACATCGCCACCCTGGAAACATTGAAAATATTCAGAATAGTTATCGCGAATATCTTCGAAACAACTTTCACTCACATATCCTTGCGGAAAATAACCATGTTCCAATTCTGCTATTTCTGGCGACTCAACCCCATAATACTTTTCCAAATCTTCCCAATCCGCATTGTTAGAAATATGGTATCCCTTCGGCGCTAATAGTGAAATCAAACCTTGTGCATTCAACCCATCGTATAGTCCATTAATTCTAATTCTTTCACCCCAATAATCACCAACACAATATGTAATACCCGTAGAACCAGACTCGGTCAGTTTAATTGTTTTGTATGGTGCTGGTTGTTCACTATCGTATACTTGGTCGAATTCAATATCATCGAGTTTTATAGTATCGCCTTTGTATATGAAACTTTTGGTACGCAGGTCATCGGCAAGCCATTGGCGGTTGCCAATTTTAACCACACGATAGACATTGAACTCATGGTCGCGCACGTGAGTCGATTTATTCAAGAAGATTTCTCGAATGCCATTAGAACTTTTAACAGGGAACGTCTTATCCTCTATCTGAATGTCGGCAGTCAATTGGATTTTATAAATGACAGGTTCATAGTCTTGTCCTTTTTCATCATCGTAATCATTAATAAGATATGGCATTTCGGTATTGTCACTCCATTTAATGTAAAGTGAATCTTGCCCGGCGGGTACATCAAATATTTTTCCTGCAAAACCACAATCTTTTGTTGGCGTCATTTGCACTTTCATATTTGAAAATCGGCTATGGCCAAAATTTTTCCAACGCACCATAATGGCGTTCTCGGTTTCACCGTTGTCGGTTTCATATTCTAAACTCAATGTACCTATCGAATAAAACGCCCTTGTTTCCGAAAATTCGCTGTACTCTTTTGTCGCTATATCATAAACTGCGGCATGCCAGTAATATTTGGTGTAGGGGTCGATTGATTTCACACCTGCGGCAAGTTCCCAAATTATGTTATCTGCACTCTTGCCATAAAATATCTTAACTGATTTGCCGCCAGGTAATGTCGTTTTATAGAAATTGGAACTTTGTATTTCAGTCCCGACTGCGGCACCGTCTGCCAATAACAGTTCCACCTGGTCTGCAGGAAACAAAAATGGCTCGTCTTCTTTCTTGCACGAGCAGAATACAAATATTGTGAGTAGTAACGCGATTGCAGCGTATCTAAAAGTTGAAGTTTTTGTATTCATTTTTCTTCTTCATTATTAATGTTTTATGCAGTTATTGTTGTTCACGAGCCGCAAAAAAAAAAAAAAACGACATAAAGAAAGGAAAACGGCAATTTTATGAAGTTGCAGGGGCGGAAAACTGCAAAATGGATTTCCGTTTTATGATTTCCATTTTATGATTTCCATTTTATGGAAAAACTTCAGCGCAAAAACTTCGCTGTTTTTTGTTTCCGCCAAAGTTGTATTTTTACCACCAAATGGGAAATATGAACTCAATAACCGACACTGCCGTTGGCCTTCTGAAGCGAATGATTGCCACGCCATCGCTCAGCGGCGACGAGAAAAACGTCTCTGACATTGTGGCAAAGGAACTGGCCAACCGCTACTACCAACCCGAACGGGTGGGCAACAACCTGATTGTGCGCTGCACCGACTTTGTGGAAGGCCGTCCAACGCTTATGCTAAACTCGCACCTCGACACCGTTAAACCGGCTCAGGGCTGGGAAACCGACCCCTACTCGCCTACCGAGAACAACGGAAAAATCATCGGCCTAGGCAGCAACGACGCTGGCGCAAGTCTTGTCTCGCTGTTGGCCGCGTTCATCGCCACTGACAACACTGGTCTGCCATACAACCGCTTGTTTGTGGCTTCGGCCGAAGAAGAAATATCCGGCCCTAACGGAATGTATCTGGTTCTGCCTCAACTGAAAACTATGGTCACTGCTGGAATTGTAGGCGAACCCACAGGCATGAAAATGGCCATTGCCGAAAAAGGCCTGCTGGTGCTCGACTGCGAAGCCGAAGGCAAAACAGGTCACGCCGCTCGCGCCGACGGCATCAACGCCATCAGCATTGCCATGAAGGATATTGAGTGGCTTCACTCGTACCAATTTCCTGAGAAAAGTCCGCTGCTGGGCAACGTGAAAATGACTGTTACGCAGATTCAGGCCGGCACGCAGCACAACGTGATTCCCGCTTCGTGCAAATTTGTTGTTGACGTGCGTACAACCGAAAAATACAGCAACAAGCAGACTTGGGACATTATTCAGCAACACATCAAGTCGGTGGCAACGCCGCGCTCGCTGAACAAGAACGCTTCTGCTATCGACGAGCAGCACCCCATTGTTGTGGCCGCTCATAAACTGGGCATCGAGACGTTCTTCTCGCCCACCACATCGGACCAGGCTGTGATTAGCGGTGCGTTCCCGACAGTGAAAATGGGTCCAGGCGACTCTGCACGCTCTCACACCGCCAACGAGTTCATCGCCGTAAGCGAGATTGAGAACGGAATTGAAGGCTACATTGAGCTTCTGAAGAATATTGAGTTTTAATGCTTGTGATAAACCCTCGTCTGCTCGTAGCGCGGTTCGCACGTCAGGTTGATACCCAATTTCTTGAATGTCGATTCGTCGATTGAGCTGACTAACACTGTGGTGTGCGCAGTTGAGCCTTTGAGTTTCGGCAACTGCTGCATTGCCCTCTCTGCCAACTCGTTATGCGCGGCCGATGATGACAAGGCAATCAGAATCTCGTCGGTATGAAGGCGCGGGTTGTTGCTGCCCAGATATTCGGTTTTGAGCGTTTGGATTGGCTCAATGGCAAGTCTCGACACCAGATTGAACGATTGGTCGATATGAGCAAGTTCCTTCAGCGCGTTCAGCAGAGCCGCCGACAAGGGGCCAAGCAGGTCGGTTGTCTTGCCTGTGACAACCACGCCGTTGGGCAACTCAATTGCAGCAGCCGGACGGCCTTCGGTGGCTTCCGACTTGCGCATTGCCGCATCAACAACCTTATAATCAGTAACTTTGATATGAGCCTGTTGCATCAGCATTTCAAGTTTCTCGAGACTGTCTTTGCTCTCGCCGAAGCGTTTCTTGTCGCACAGGCACTTGTAATAGCGGCGGATAATCTCTTGTTTCGACGCCTCGCGGCAAATCTCATCGTCGGTGATGCAGTTGCCAGCCATATTCACGCCCATATCGGTCGGGCTTTTGTACGGGCTTTCGCCGTAAATCATTTCAAACATAGCATTTAGCACCGAGAAAGCCTCAACATCGCGGTTATAGTTGACGGCCGACACCCCGTAGGCATCAAGATGGAACGAGTCGATGATGTTGACATCGTTCAAATCGGCCGTGGCAGCCTCGTAAGCAAGATTGATAGGATGTTTGAGCGGAATGTTCCAGATTGGGAATGTCTCGAATTTGGCATATCCGGCGTTGATGCCGCGTTTGTGCTCGTGGTAAAGCTGCGACAGGCACACCGCCAGTTTGCCGCTACCCGGACCCGGTGCAGTAACCACAATCAGCGGTCGCGATGTCTCGATGTATTGGTTCTTGCCATAACCTTCGTCCGACACAATGAACTCCACATTGTTCGGGTAACCGTCGATTTTGTAATGGCGGTACGACGCAATACCCAACTCCTTCAGCCGGCGCTCGAACCTTACGGCCGTGGGCTGATTATGGAATTTGGTCAGGCAGACGCTACCAACAAACAACCCTACGCTTTGGAACTCGTCAATCAGGCGAAGCACGTCCTCATCGTAGGTGATGCCATAGTCGGCGCGTATTTTGTTCGATTCGATATCCTCAGCGTTGATAGCCACAACAATCTCGATTTTATCTTTGATTTTCAGCAACATCTGCATCTTTGAATCGGGATGGAACCCCGGCAGCACACGCGATGCGTGATAGTCGTCGAACAACTTTCCTCCGATTTCAAGATATAGTTTGTTGCCAAATTTGGCTATCCTCTCCTCAATATGCGCTGATTGCATACTGATATACTTGTCGTTATCGAATCCGATTTTATTCATAAGACATTTATTTATAGTTGTCCATAAGCAACATGTTCACTATGCAAATTTAAACATAAACGCAAACCAACCGCGTAAGCAATAAACGCAAACACGAACAAAAAACTAACCGCCGAAACGTTGTGTAACAATGTTGCTGTTTTTAACGTTTAAACACGAGTGAACATTTGAAATATGAATGAGAAAATCGGCCGAGAAATAGTTAAAGCCATCAGAGCAGGAAAGTGGATAAATTTAACTTATTCGAACGTTCAAAATTCAATAACCAAATTTTGGATGGCTATTGAAGATATTGATTTTGGTGGCGACAACATACGTTTGAAAGGTCATATATACAATCCTTTAAAAGATGTAGATAAGACATTGTATGTTAATGGCGGTTTAAATTTCAGCAATATCCAATCAGCCAAAACCATAGATTTCACAGAATATGATGTTCCTGAAACTTTATTAAAAAAACTCGAGGAGAATATCGGCAAATATGAATGGCTTAACTATGAACAAGAAGTAAGTTACCTTCTCAACTATTACGAGGAATGCAATAAGTTTGACAAAGACCCCTATCAAAAAGAACATCTGCAAATTCCAGGCATTGATTTCCATGTTTTATTGGAAAACGAAAAGGTAGAATTGAGTAAGGTACAGAAAGAGTATTTAATGCAGATTTACTACCGTCACACTTTAAAAGAAGATAGTTCTAACAACACAGAATTTGCAATTTCTCATTTAGCAATAGACAAGCCAAACAACAGGTCGTATATTGTTTGTTATCACAATGTTAACTATAATCCCAAAGAGGGGAAGCTATGTCTTGACGAAACATTAAGGTTCAACAAAACATTTATATTGAGGAAGTTGACAGAATATGGCGCATCTCGTGATGATGCAAAGGCAAGTTTGCTGCAATACACAGAAATGGATGTTGACCGTTTTATCGAGCATTTCAAGGAAGACGAAGAATGGGGGCTGAAAGTAATAAACAGCAATTTGCGTAATGGCGAGATAATAAACACTCGACCTGAAATGATGATTTTGGAACGGGAAATAATTATTGATGTTCGCTCAACATACAATGCAATATTGGATAGAATCGACAATGAAACGTTGAACGTACCGTTGAAATCATTTTTAGGAAGAATAACCGGACACGACAAACGAAAGAAAGAACCCAAAATAATCATCTGCGACGAGAAAATAAACGTTGACCAAACACGGGTTTTATACAATGCCATGAAACAACCCGTAACATATGTTCAAGGACCGCCGGGAACGGGAAAGACACAAACAATTCTAAATGTAGTGCTCAACGGCTTTTACAATGAAAAGACAATGATTATTTGCTCATCGAACAACAAACCTGTTGATGGCATAATAGATAAACTTGATTTTGAATATAGAGGTACACCTATTCCATTTCCATTCATACGTTTAGGAAATCTTAAACAAGTCGGTCAAGCTTTGGATAATATAAAGCGTCTGTTTGATTATAAATCGACGATGGAACCCGACGATGAGAAAATAAAACTTATTAAAACATCGACCGACAACAAAAACGAGAAACTGAACGAAATCCTTAAAAAGCAAGAATACCATATTCGCTATGAAAGTTTCTATAAAGACGCACAACTATTGCTGAACAGCGTCGATGAAAATGCCAGACAATTCGCAAGAAATATTAAAACTCGTATCAATGAACTTGAAGAACAACTACGTAAGAATCCTGAAGTTAAAAACGAAGAGGTTTTGAACCTTTTCATACCATTGCGAAATGACTACAAACTGACACAGTTTATGTATTTCACATCGCTGAAATACATCAGAACTCTACAACGCCCGGCATACAATGATTTGCGGGCAATATGCAATATTGGAGACAAAGATGAACGTGTTTCGGAATTTAATAAATGGTTGGCTCAAGACGTCAATATGAAACGCTTCACAAAAGTATTCCCTGTTATTTTTACCACAAACATCTCTGCACAAAGACTTGGAAGTCCCAATTTCATGTTTGATTTGGTGATAATGGACGAAGCCGGCCAATGTAATATTGCCCATTCACTTATTCCGATAACAAAGGCAAATTCTCTCCTTCTAGTTGGCGACCCGGAACAACTTCGACCGATTGTTGTGATTGAAGATTGCATAAACAAAATGTTGAGAAGAAAATACTCTATTCCTGACAATTACGACTACAAACAAAACTCGATTCTTGATGTGATGCGAAATCACGATTCTATTTCACAATACGTGTTGCTTAAGTATCACTACAGATGCAGTCGGAAAATCATCGATTTTTCAAACAAAAAATACTACGAATCGAAACTTGACATAACACCAATTAATGAAGATGGCAGTTTGATCTTTCTTCCCACAGAAAACAAAAACGTAGGCGAAAAGAATACAGCATGGGAAGAAGTTTCTGCAATAATCGATTACCTGAAAAGAAACGACTATCAAAATACAGTGATTATCACACCGTTTGCCAATCAGCGCGAGCTTATAAACCAAAGATTGCACGATGAGCAAATGGACAACATAGTTAAATGCGAAACAGTACACGCCATGCAAGGCGGCGAAAGCGACACAATCATACTTTCGACAGCATTGTCAATAAAAACGCGTGATAGAACATTCGATTGGATAAAAAACAACACAGAGCTGATAAACGTAGCTGTAACAAGAGCTAGGAAACGTTTGGTTGTGGCTTGTGACGAAGATGTTTTGAACGCACTTGCAAAAGGCGAACGCAGCGATATTGTTGACCTTGTTAACTACGTGAAGAGTAACGGCACGTCGGAAGTATTACTTAACGAGTCATTAAAAATTGAATTAGGCAAGTCAAACAACAGCCACTACGAAAAAGAGTTTTACAAGACAATTTCGCAATTCTGTTCTGTAAATCCGACATTCGAAGTGAAACGAAATGTAGCTTTCAAAGATATTTTTGCCGATGACGAAGAGTTACGGACTTCAAAATGCGAATTTGACTGTGTGCTGTACGAAAAAAGGTTATTTAAAAAGAATCCAAAAATTGTGATTGAGATAAATGGCGGCGAACATTTCGGTGATAAGAAACGTGAAGAATCTGACAGAAAAAAGGCATCTATTTGCAAATCGAAAGGTATTACCTTCCTTATGATTCCGAACACGTTTGTAAAATCGTATGAGCAATTGCGAGAAATAATAATCAATTCGAAAAATATAGCAGAAACACAGTTGTCGCTGTTTGAAGAATTGGAAAGAAATGGTGATTTATAACCTTATTTCACATTGAAATTCAGCAATTCGCGGTCACCGATTCTGGCCACCAAATTGTCGCCAATCTGAACCGGCCCAACACCGACAGGCGTGCCAGTGAAAATCAGGTCGCCGATTTTGAGTGTGAAAAACTTTGACACGTAAGCAATTATGGCATCGAACGAGAACAGCATATCGGCGCTGTTGCCCTGCTGAACCACTTGGCCGTTGCGCTCGAGCGAGAAACTGATGTTGTTCAAGTCGCCCAATTCGGCCTTGTCGACAAAGCTGCCAATGGGCGCCGCACCATCAAAACCCTTGCAGATGGTCCACGGACGGCCTGCCGCCACGGCCTCGCGTTGCATATCGCGTGCTGTGAAATCAATGCCGATGCCAATCTCGCTGTAGTAGCGGTTGGCGAATTTTTCGGGGATATTCTTGCCTAATCGGTTTATTTTCAGCACAAGTTCCACCTCGTGATGAATCTCGTTCGAGAAATCGGGGTAGAAAAACGGCAGATTGCGTGTAATGAGCGCCGTTTCGGGCATCATAAAAATGACCGGCTCGGTTGGCACTGCCGTCCCCAATTCGGCGGCGTGCTTGCGGTAGTTCATTCCAACGGCAAGGATTTTCATCGCGACAGCAAATTATTGGTATTCAACAATTAACCTTCAAGTTTCACTTTCGTGAGAACACGTTTGGTGTAAAGCGGGAATTCGGCGTTCAAAATCCAGTTGTAGTAGCCGGGGTCTTTTTTGAATACCTCCTTGACTGACTGATTTTTATACTTTCCAAAGTTGAACACCATCTCGTTTTTATCGTTGTAAACCAGATGTCCGGCAAAATCGGCGTTACGCTTGTGCGACGAGAACTCCGACAACGCATCAATATCGTTCACAATCGGTGTCGAAACCTTGCCCGTACTGTCCTTATACTCAACACCTTGATAGTGGTCGAGTTGCGCCAGAAGCACATCGTAAGTGGCGCGAGTGTCGGCTGCGGCTCCGTGGGC
>JAGCFC010000133.1 GCA_017650325.1 Salinivirgaceae bacterium
ACCTTCGGTCGGCCGTCCTTCGGCATAATCGGCAAGGCTCCAAACATCGTTGGTGCGGTAAACGTACTGATTACGATTGAGATACGGCACCGCGCCATCCTTCAGCGCAACATTGAGCGTGAACATCCCGAAGGTGTTCTGCAGGCTGCCAATGCGCCGACGGTAGATTTTACGAACCTGCTGGCTCTCTTTTATCAAATCGAGTGTGGCGGCAGGGTGAATGTCGGATATAAACCATTCAGCCTCAACTTGTTCGCCATTGTCGAGAATGGCAGCCGAAAGCTGTCCATCGCGCTCAACCAACTCCGCAACTCCAGCCGACGTGCGAACCGTTCCGCCCATCTGTTCTATGCTTGCAACAAGTTCATCAGCAATGAGTTGGCCACCACCATTGAGTCGCCACGCGCTTTGGATAAACGAACTGTTAATTTGCGCGAAAATGTAAAGCGGCAGCGTCTGACGGTTGAGCTCCATCTTGAGCGAAGTGCCCGACAAAACATTGCGCAGCAACGGGTCGGTAATGGTCTCGCAAAGAAATTCGTATGCCGACCGAACGAAGAGCGACTGCGTGAAAACTTCCTCTTCGGAACGTGGTTTAAAGCTGTTTTTAAGGCCATCGCCAACGTTCTTGAGCATTGCCACATAGCGTTTCAGATTGTCGCGCTGGTGCGGAAACTGCTCGGCAAGAGTGTCGGCGAAACGGTCGTAGCCGTTGGCAAAAAAATACGATTGGCCGCCAATCCGAACCTCGTCGAAAGCATCGTTGTCAAGACGGTGCCACGGCAGATTCATCAGTTTGAAATACTGAAAAATAGCATTCAACGGCTGACCATCGTCAAGGCCGCCAACATAGTGGAAACCCGTGTCGAACTCGGTCTGTCCGCGACGGAAGGTCTGCAAACAGCCGCCAACTATGGGATTTTTCTCCAACACGCACACATTCAATCCTTTTTTGGCCAGAATGTAAGCGCATTGCAATCCGCCCAATCCGCTTCCGATTATCGCAACATCGTACTTCATATACCTAAAAACGAATGCGAAGGTAATATATTATTGATGAAACGGGGAATTGATGAATTGATGAATTGGTGAATCAATTTAGCTGCGCCTTCGCAATGGCACATTTTTTCGTATTTTTGCGCTACATTTAACAACCTGACGGTGCAAGCCGTTGGCATATAACTAATTACAAAATGCGATTCAAACTTACTATTGAATACGACGGAAGCCGCTACGCCGGATGGCAGGTGCAGAAGGGCGAGCGGACCGTTCAAGGTGCGTTTTTCGACGCCTGCAAAAAGATTTTCGGCGAAACAAAATTCGAGTTTTTCGGCTCAGGCCGCACCGATGCCGGCGTACACGCCTTCGGACAAGTGGCTCATCTTGAAGTTGATAGCCATATCTCCACTGAAAGGCTGATGCTTAGTCTTAACGACAATCTGCCCTATGACATTAACGTTTTGGACGTTGAGCAGGCCAGTCCGAAATTCCACGCCCGCTACGATGCAGTTGAGCGTAGTTATATCTACTTGATTTCCAAACGTCGCACAGCTTTCGGCAAGAGCAATGTTTGGTGGATTCGCGACACTCTCGATGTCGATTCGATGCGCAAGGCAGCAAAAGAAATGACCGGGAAACGTGATTTTGCATCGTTCACCGACAAAGACGCCGAAACGCCCAACACAATTGTATATATCAATAGCGTAGAAATTTACGAGACGCGAGACCTGATTGCAATCCACATCACCGGCTCGCATTTCCTTTGGAAGATGGTTCGCCGAATGGTGGGCATTCTGGTTGAAATAGGGCGCGGGAAGATAACAATGGTTGACATCAATAATATGTTCGACAACTACTCGCCGCTGCCGGCCAAACTCACCGCTCCAGCCGCCGGGCTCTACCTCGAGCACATTTATTACAAAGGCGAGCACACCGTTCACGGACCGCAACTGGTACCGCAACTGTTGAGACTCAAATAATTGCGAATTCAGAATTCTTTGTACCAACGTCACCGTATGCTCGATACCTGCAAGTTCAATAAACCTAAAAAATATGAAAACCCTGCTTAACCGCCTGTTTCTGAACGAGAAAGTGATTCTCGTTGTCATTATTGTCAATTCCATCACAATCTTTCTGCAAGAGAGCCCTGCAAATTGGCATTTTGTTGATATTGTTGATGTTGCGTGCACATTCATCTTTATAATCGAGATGCTTGTGAAAATCACGAATTTTGGATTCAGGCAGTATTGGTCGGAGTGGTGGAACCGTATGGACTTTGCACTGGTGCTGATGTCGCTGCCGTCGGTTGTTGCTCTGTTTGTGCCAACAACACTCGAAAATCTATCGTTCTTCTTGATTCTGAGAATAATGCGCGTGTTCCGCTTTTTCCGTGCTGTGCGCATTTTCCCCGACTTCGCAGTCATTGCCCGAAACTTCTGGGTGGCCATGCGCCAGACTTTGGGAATCTTCTCCTGCTTTTTTATTATGATAGTCACGTTGGCTCTTATCTGTTGCTGTTTTCTTAAAGATTTGGCCCCCGAATATTTCGCAACACCCTTACAATCAATTTATTCGATATTCCGATTGTGCACTATCGAGGGGTGGTACGAGATTCCAGATGCAGTTGTCGCCGCTGCCACACCCGTCTGGGGGCATATCCTTCGCCTGTTTTTCTGTTTGGTGCTGATTGGTGGCGGCATTATAGGACTTTCGTTAATCAACTCGATATTTGTCGATGCCATGGTGAGCGATAACAACGACGATGTAAAAGCGCAACTAGCCCGCATGGAGGACAAAATTGACCGACTCGAGAAACTGCTCGATGCGAGAAACGATTCGTTGCAGAATTAATTGGTTGTCAGTTAAATATCTTACGGATTTATAAAAACAAGGCATCTTTTCATGCCAACTATTGCAAAACTGACATAAAGCATTTATTTTTAGGGGTGTTTGCAAAACGTTTGTTTAACTAAAAACATTACAACATGACACCTACCGAAATCATTACTCTCATTGTTGTCGGCGTATTGGCCGGCTGGTTAGGAAGCCTGCTTTTCAAAGGTAAAGGCATGGGGCTAGTGGTAAACTTCATTGTCGGCATTATCGGCTGCTTCTTCGGCAGTTGGCTTTTCGATGTGCTCGACCTCAGTCTGAAACTTTTTAAAGGCGATTGGAAATGGCTCAACAGCGTTATCATCGGAGCCATTGGCGCATTCTTAATCCTACTTGTTATCAATTTGGTTTTCAAGAAGAAAAAGAAATAACAAGCAACCAACTTTAAAAGGCCGGACTTGCAATTCGGCCTTTTTTATGTGGTACAGACAATGCCCCAACACCTAACACCCTATACCTAACACCTTATACCATGTCAATCACAGAACAACTATTCGCTCTTCAAGATGTTGCCTATGGCGATTTCCAAGCAAAGCTGATGCCCACAATCGACCGCAAGACTATTATTGGCGTGCGTACGCCGGCATTGCGGAAACTTGCCCAACAGATTTATAAAACCGCAGCATGGCAAGAGTTCATTGGCCAGTTGCCGCACCGCTATTACGAGGAGGACAATCTGCATGCTTTCATTGTTGCGAAAATTGCTGATTTTGACGAGGCCATGCGCCAAACCGAACGTTTACTGCCATATATCGACAATTGGGCTACCTGCGACCAGTTCACGCCAGCGGTGTTCAAAAAGCACCCCGACGAACTGCTGCAAGCCGTCAGGCGATGGATTACAAGCAGCCACACATACACCGTCCGTTTCGCCATTAAAATGCTTATGACCTTCTATTTAGACAACCTTTTCAAACCCGAATACGCTCAAATGGTTGCCAATGTCAAATCCGACGAGTATTACATTAAAATGATGATAGCCTGGTATTTCGCCACCGCTTTGGCAAAACAGTACGACACCGCCATTGGTTTCATCAACAGCCGCTGCCTCGACACATGGACTCACAACAAAGCCATTCAGAAAGCCATCGAAAGTTACCGCATTAGCGACGAGCAGAAAGTTTTTTTAAGAAGTCTAAAAATATGAATACCGCATATATGCGGCGTCACCATACTATTTATATATGCAAATATTAAATTTGTTTTATTCATCTAAATGCCTTTACTTTGCGTGATTTTTAAAAATAAAGTCTAACTTATTAATTTAATTTATTTTAAATGGAAAAAGAGAATCAGAAAACTCAAGAAATTGAGAGCGAAGAGGCATTCGAACTTGCCGCTCCGCAGCAACAACAAGTGGTGAAACCAGAAGATTTCGACTGGGACGCCTATGAAAATGGTGGTGTTGTATCGAGCACCGAACGTGGCAAACTCGAGGAGATGTACAGCAACACTCTCTCATCAATCACTGAGAATGAGGTGGTTGACGGCACAATCGTTGCCATGAACAAACGCGAGGCTTTGGTCAACATCGGCTACAAGTCAGAGGGCGTTATCAACATGAACGAATTCCGCTACAACCCGGATTTGAAGGTTGGCGACAAAGTTGAGGTTTATGTTGAAAGCCAGGAAGACCGTAACGGTCAACTTTCACTGTCACACAAGAAAGCACGCGCACTGCGCTCTTGGGACCGTGTTAATCAGGCACTTGAACAAGACGAAATCATCAAGGGTTACATCAAATGCCGTACTAAAGGCGGCATGATTGTCGACGTATTCGGCATCGAGGCATTCTTGCCAGGTTCGCAAATCGACGTTAAGCCAATCCGCGACTACGATGTATTCGTTGGCAAGACCATGGAATTCAAAGTTGTTAAAATCAACCACGAATTCAAGAATGTTGTTGTTTCGCACAAAGCTCTCATCGAGGCTGAACTCGAGCAGCAGAAGAAAGACATCATCTCGAAACTCGAGAAGGGTCAGGTTCTTGAGGGAACTGTTAAAAATATCACATCTTACGGTGTATTCATCGACCTTGGCGGTGTTGACGGACTTATCCACATCACCGACCTGTCATGGGGCCGCATCCAACATCCGGAAGAAATCGTTCAGCTCGACCAGAAGCTCAACGTTGTTATCCTTGACTTCGACGACGACAAGAAACGCATTGCTCTCGGCTTGAAACAGCTGACTCCGCATCCATGGGATGCTCTTGACGCAAACTTGAAGGTTGGCGACAAGGTTAAGGGTAAAGTTGTTGTGATGGCTGACTACGGCGCATTCGTTGAAATCGCTCCGGGCGTTGAAGGTCTTATCCACGTTTCTGAAATGTCATGGTCGCAGCACTTGCGCAGCGCCAACGAATTCCTGAACGTAGGTGACGAGGTTGAGGCTGTCATCCTGACTCTCGACCGCGAAGAGCGTAAGATGTCACTCGGCATGAAGCAACTGAAACCAGATCCATGGGAGAAGATTGCTGACCAATATGCCGTTGGTACAAAACACACCGCAAAAGTTCGCAACTTCACCACATTCGGTGTATTTGTTGAGATTGAGGAAGGCGTTGACGGTCTTATCCACATCTCTGACCTGTCGTGGACCAAGAAAATCAAACACCCTGCAGAGTTCACCACCATTGGTGCTGACATCGAGGTTGTTGTTCTCGAAATCGACAAGGAGAACCGTCGTCTGCGCTTAGGCCACAAACAACTCGAGGAGAATCCTTGGGATGTATTCGAGACATTGTTCACCGTTGATTCAATCCACGAAGGAACAATCATCGAGCTGACTGAGAAGGGTGCTGTTGTAGCTCTGCCTTACGGCGTTGAGGGCTTCGCAACTCCGAAACATCTTGTAAAAGAGGATGGTACTCAGGCAAAACTCGACGAGAAACTCGAGTTCAAGGTTATTGAGTTCAACAAAGAAGGCCGCAAGATTATAGTTAGCCACTCGCGCATCTTCGAAGACGCTAAACGCGGCGAGGAGAAAGCAAAGAAGGAAACTGCAGCAAAAGCCACCAAGAAAGCGACTAAGAAGATTGCCGACAGCATCGAAAAGACAACACTTGGAGATATTGCCGAACTGGCCGCTCTGAAGGATGAAATGGCTCAGGCTGAGAAACCTAAGGCAACTAAAAAGGCTAAAAAAGACGACGCAGCTGAGGAAAAATAAATTTTTCCGAATGATTTTATAGCACGATGAATTGTTTTTTCTATATTTGAGGTACAAAACAAATCACATCTGATATGGAATTCAAAATCGAAAAACTTGACAACTTCACGCAGATTGAAGTTCTGATAGACAAACTCGATACTCATATAGCGCCATCGCTGAAATCGGAGTTAGTGCTGATTGCCGGAAACGGAGAAAAGAACATCATTCTTGATTTAAGCAATTGCAGATATTGCGATTCGTCGGGTTTGAGCGCCATTCTGGTGGCAAACCGCCTTTGCAAAAACGCCAACGGTGTATTTGTTCTGGCAGGCCTGCAAACTGCAGTTGAGCGCTTGATTACCATATCACAACTCGACACTGTGCTTAACATTACCAAGACTGTCGATGAGGCTATAGGAATCATTAACAAGGCATAAATGTCTTTATCGCTGAAAATATTGGGGTGTAGTTCGGCAACGCCTACACCGCAAAGATACTCAACCGCTCAAGTGCTCAACGTACTTGAGCGGTTCTTTTTAATTGACTGCGGCGAAGGTGCGCAAATCAATATGCGACGGTTCGGAGTGAACATGCTGCGCATCAACCACATCTTCATCAGTCACGCCCACGGCGACCATTTTCTTGGGTTGCCAGGCGTTATTTCGAGTATGAGCATGCAAGGACGCACATCGGACCTGCACATCTACTGCCACCAAAAACTTCACACTCTTTTAGACACATTCATCGGCACTTTTGAAATGCCGATGCCATACAACATCATCTATCATCACCTGACATACGAGAACGGGCTCACATTGCTCTATGAGGATGAGAAAGTTACGGTTCACTCCTTCCCTCTCCGACACCGCGTTCCGACCTGCGGATTCCTGTTCCGCGAGAAGCCGAAACTACGGCACCTTAACGGAAATCTAGCCAATGAGTTGGAGATACCCATAAGCAAGCGTTTCGGCATCAAGCAAGGCGATGACTACACCGCCCCCGACGGCACCGTTTACCCAAACAGCACAATCACCGATGACCCCGACCGCTCGTGTTCATACGCCTTTATGTCGGACACGGTGAAGCTGACAAAGGCCGTTCCCTGGATTGAGAGCGTTGACCTGCTATACCATGAGGCCACCTACGGAGAGGATAATCTGAAACGCGCCCGCGACAACAACCACTCGACTGCCAAACAGGCGGCCGAAATTGCGCTGGCTGCCAAAGTCGGGAAATTGGTCATCGGACATTATTCTAATAGGTATAAAAACCTACAGCCGCTACTAGACGAAGCACGAAACGTGTTTCCCGAAACGTATCTCGCTAACGACGGGGCGGTGTTCGAGGTGAAATGAGCGAGTAAGGTTGGTTTTGTTAGCAACCTTTTCAAAAATCACAGCAAACGGCTGAAACAAAGCCTACACCACGAACTGCATTTTTCTATCTTTGCGCAAAATTTCGAACTGATATGCAAGATAAAATCATCGTTCTTGACTTTGGCGGACAGTATGCCCACCTGATTGCCAACCGCGTACGTCGGTTGGGCGTTTTCACCGAAATCCACTCACCGGCAGCACCTGTCGAAGAGTTGGCTGGCGCAAAAGGCATCATCTACAGCGGCGGACCGGCAAGCGTTTATGCCGCCGACGCACCCGACTACAATCCTGAAATTCTGAACATTCCGGTTCCGAAACTGGGTATCTGCTACGGACACCAACTTATTGCGTCGCAACTGGGCGGAACGGTCAAGCCGGGAAAGGTGAAAGAGTACGGCATATCGGATTTGATTATCGGCGATAGCCAACACCCGCTGCTCAAAGGCATTCCGGCATCGTCGCCAATGTGGATGAGCCACGGTGATTCTGTTTCGCAACTTCCTGACGGATACCGCATTATAGCATCAACCAAAGACTGCCCCATTGCCGCTGTAGCGATGGACGAACGCAAGATTTACGGCATTCAGTTCCACCCCGAAGTAACGCACAGCAAATTCGGAATGCAACTTCTGGACAACTTCATCGGCATCTGCCAATGCGAGCGGAATTGGAATATGAAGAGTTATATGCCGCTGATTTCTGAGAAGATACGCACCGAAGTTGGCACCCGCAAGGTGTTCCTGCTTGTGTCGGGCGGCGTTGACAGTACTGTGGCTTTCGTCCTGCTCAACAAGGTGCTTGGCACCGACCGTGTTATGGGCCTGCACATCGACAACGGAATGATGCGTATGGACGAGTCGCAGAAGATTATCGAGTTCCTGAAGGCCGAAGGAATGCACAATCTGCGCGTGGTTGACGCCACCGCCGATTTTCTGGGCCAACTCGAAGGAATAACCGCACCCGAAGAGAAACGCAAACGCATCGGCGCAACGTTCCTGACGGTGAAAGACAAGGAAATGAGCAAGTTGAACCTTGACCCGAAAGAGTGGATGATTGCGCAAGGCACCATCTACCCCGACACAATCGAGAGCGGTGGAACCAAAAACGCCGACCTGATAAAAACCCACCACAACCGCGTGAAGGAAGTGATGGACCTGATGGCGCAAGGCCTTCTGCTTGAGCCACTTGCCGACCTTTACAAAGACGAAGTGCGTATGCTCGGCGAAGAACTTGGCATTCCGCACAACCTTGTATGGCGCCACCCCTTCCCCGGTCCGGGTCTTGGCGTGCGCCTACTCTGCACCGACGGCAAAGGCGAATTTGCATCGAACGCCGATGTTGAAGGTTTGGACAAATATTTGAAAGACAACAATATCGAAGGCCGCGTTCTGCCGGTGAAAAGTGTGGGCGTTCAGGGTGACGGCCGCACCTACGCACAACCTTTCCTACTGACTTCGAAAAACTTGAGTTGGAAAGAGTGCGAACGATTCAGCACAGAACTCGTCAACCGATTCAAAGTCATCAACCGCGTTATCTGGCAGGTTGGCACCGTTTCTGACGAGATGCCGAAACTGGTTGCTCAATACGCCACCAAAGATAAATTCGACACTCTGCGCAAATTCGACAACATCTGCACCGAATTCCTGCAAGCCAACGACCTTTACGAGAAAATCTGGCAGATGCCTGTGGTTCTGACACCGCTGCGAGTGCAAGACAAACCCTGCATTGTGATGCGCCCCGTGAACAGCTCGGAAGCAATGACGGCCAACTTTGCCGAAATCAACCAAACGCTGCTCGACGGCCTGTGGCAACAGTTTATGGCCGACGGCGCCGGCTCGCTTTGGTACGACGTAACACACAAACCGCCGGGAACAATTGAGTGGGAATAGACTGATGTGATGTTAACTATTGTATAATAAAAACAAACGCACAGACAACTTTTTTACCAAAGATTTAGTTTTCTTTGCCATTCGTTAACGACAATTGATTATGAGCGATAATCACAACATCGACGAACTTGATAAAAAGATTCTGTCGATAATTTCGAAGAACGCACGCACACCTTTCCTTGAGGTGGCTCGCGAGTGCGGAGTGTCAGGTGCAGCCGTCCACCAGAGGGTTCAACGACTTACCAACATTGGCATAATCACCGGTTCCGAATTCATTGTCAGCCCGCAGAATCTGGGCTACAAGACATGCGCCTTTGTGGGTATCAATCTGAAAAAAGCATGCCTTTATCAGGACATTGCCGAAGAGTTGTACAAAATCCCCGAAATTATTGAATGTCACTATGTTACTGGCAACTATTCACTATTTATCAAAGTGATGGCTCACGATAATGAGCACTTGCGCAAGATATTGTCGGACAAGTTGCAACGGCTCGACATTGTTGAGCGCACAGAAACTATCATCTCGCTCGAGGAGAGTTTCCGCCGCCAATTCCCAATCGAATCAAAAGAATAACAAATAATTATAAATCTACAACAATTTAAATCGATATGAACAAGGACAACGTTGTTTTCGACCTTATAGACAAGGAGTACGCCCGCCAGAAGCGCGGAATTGAGATGATTGCATCAGAGAACTTTGTAAGCGACCAGGTTATGCAGGCCATGGGTTCGTGCCTGACCAACAAATATGCCGAAGGCTACCCTGGCAAACGCCACTACGGCGGCTGCGAGGTGGTTGACGAAGTTGAGACACTGGCCATCGATCGCTTGAAGAAAATCTACGGCGCAGAATACGCTAACGTTCAGCCGCACTCTGGCGCACAGGCCAATGCAGCCGTTCTGCTGGCAGTGCTGAAACCGGGTGACAAATTTATGGGACTCGACCTTGCCCACGGCGGACACCTTTCACACGGCTCTGCTGTGAACACTTCTGGTTTGATTTACACCCCGTGCGCCTACCACCTGAACAAGGAAACAGGCCGCGTTGACTACGACGAGATGGAAGAAGTGGCAATGCGCGAGAAACCGAAATTGATTATCGGTGGTGGCTCGGCCTACAGCCGCGAATGGGACTACAAGCGTATGCGCCAGATTGCCGATGCTTGCGGCGCTCTGCTTATGATTGATATGGCTCACCCTGCAGGTCTTATCGCAGCCGGGCTGCTCGACAACCCTGTAAAATATGCCGACATTGTAACATCAACAACTCACAAGACTCTGCGCGGACCACGCGGCGGTATCATCTTGATTGGCAAAGATTTCCCGAATCCGTTCGGCAAAACCACAAAAAAAGGCGAAATCCGCTCGATGGGCAGCCTGATTAACTCGGCCGTGTTCCCAGGACAACAAGGCGGACCGCTCGAGCACGTGATTGCAGCCAAAGCCGTTGCTTTCGGTGAGGCTCTCACTCCAGAGTTCAAAGAGTATCAGAAACAAGTTCAGAAGAACGCCGCTGCCCTTGCAAAAGGCATGATGAACAAAGGCTTCTACATTGTTTCTGGCGGAACTGACAACCACTCAATGTTGGTTGACCTTCGTCCGAAATATGCAGACCTTACTGGTAAAGTGGCTGAAAAAGCACTTGTTGCTGCCGACATCACAGTGAATATGAACCTTGTACCGTTCGATACCCGCTCTGCAATGCAGACCAGCGGCTTGCGTCTTGGCACACCAGCCATCACCACCCGCGGCTTGAAAGAATCGGATATGGACATTATCGTGGATATGATTGACCGCGTTTTGGCCGATCCTGAAAACGAGAGCGTTATAGCAAAAGTTAAAGCTGAAGTCAACGAAATGATGATGCCGCGCCCAATGTTTGCGTGGTAATAAAATCATACAGAAAAAAAATGCCCGTCGAGCCAATTTGGACGACGGGTATTTTTTTGCAAAAAAACATCAGAAAAAAGTCGGTTTTTGAACCGATATTAATACCTTTACCACAATTGAAAAAATGAATCTTGGACAGCAGTAATTACAACATATTCATTATCTGCAAGCGCTTGTGTGTCATTGCTTTATTGTGTTTTGCGGTGTTTTGCGGCTGCACCGACAAAGGTCAGCGCAATAACATCAGCGAAGGCTCGATGAAGTTCAAAATCACCTATCTGCAAACAGAAAAGGAGAACCCGATAATCGGGTTGCTGCCATCAACGATAATGATGCATTTCAAAAATGACAAAGTTCTTCTTGAAATGGAAGGTTGGTTGGGCATATTCAGGTCGGCATTTATAAAAGACGGCCGTCGGAACGCTTACACCCTACTCAAAATCTTGAACAAGAAATACTTATATGTGTCAAAATCGGAAGAGGGATACTATGGCATGGGGAAACCAGACAATTTGCAAATCGATTTCGATGAGGTTGACAAGGAAATCATCGGATTCCACTGCAACCACGCAACCGTAACTATCGACACAATTTCATTCGATGTGTTCTACACAACCGACATCAAAATTAACAACGCCACAGCTAATACTCCGCTCGACAAAATTCCTGGAATGCCGATGGATTTCAGACTTGAAATGAACGGCATACCAATGCATCTTGAAGCAATTGAATTCATTAACGAAAAAATAGCGGATAAAACATTCGAGATTCCTGAAGGCTACGAGCGCGTGAAACGTTCACAAATGGACGAGATTTTCAATGGAATAGGCAAATAACATTGCTTTTTTTTCGTTACTATCCTGAAATATTTTCATTATGGCAAAGAAAAAAAACAGCAGTATAGATGATGATGTGGACTTGAGTGTAACCGTCCGTCGACGTACCATTGTCGGCGTTTGCCTCACAGCGTTCACTGTTTATATGGCGTTTGCATTCATATCGTACCTGTTTACATGGCGCATCGACCAAAGTACACTTGACGTGCCCATTGGCAAATTGTTTTCAAACACAAACATTGTGGCCAGCAACTGGACAGGCACATTTGGAGCATTGCTTGCCCAACGATTCATGTACAAATGGATTGGCCTGCCATCGTTCGGACTAATTGTATTGCTAACTGTCTGCATCCTGCGATTGTTCAATATCAAGACATGGCCGATTGGCAGAACTGCCAAATTGACAATTGTTTACGCCATTTGGAGCTCAATTGCTTTGGGATACATTTTTCACAATGCCGCATTTACACCAGGCGGCGCACACGGCTACTTTGTAAGCGAATGGATGAATGCTGTAATTGGCAAACTTGGCACTGGCATTGTGCTGATTACCTGCCTGTTCGCTATTCTATCATTCACTTTCGACAGCTTTATTGCCAGATGCCGCACGTTTGTGACCGAACTTATCCACCCCAAAGTAACCGACCCCGAACTGCCAATCGCCATTGAAGCAGGAACGCAAGAGAACGAATCGGATGAAATGTCTGAAAATAAATCAGATGACACCATAACCGTCTCCGGCTCAATAGATAACGATACAGAAAATCAGGAAGAAGACGATGAGAACGACAGCGAAATGCCGTTTGAGAAAAACGATAAAGATCTGCTCAAATTCGAGATTAAAACCACAGCAACATTTGACAATTCGGACAATGATGACGACTTGAGCAACAATCTTGGCGTTGTGGAATCGGAACTGATTGAAGATGACAACAACGATAACTCAAACGATAACAGCAACGTAATTGGTGGACAAGGCGATTTTGTTATTACCAACCTCACACAGAACAACGATGAGATTAAGCCGGGTGAGAACGCTGATAATAAGCCTAATGACGATGTTGAAATTGAAGTCATACAAAACGAGGAAGAGAAGAAAGACATAATCGACACCAAAATTGAGGAAGAAGGTCCATATGACCCCACCCGCGACCTTGAGAACTACCGACTGCCAGGTCTTGACCTGCTGAACGATTACGAGCAGAAGAACACATCGGTAACCGAAGAAGAACTGATTGCCAACAAGGATAAAATTGTTGAAACACTGAACGATTACAAGATTCAGATAGCGAAAATCGAGGCTACCATCGGTCCAACCGTCACACTATACGAAGTTGTGCCGGCAAAGGGTATTAAAATATCGAAAATCAAGAACTTAAGCGATGATATCGCATTAAGTCTCGCCGCCCTTGGCATCCGTATTATAGCTCCAATTCCAGGGCGCGGAACCGTTGGTATTGAGGTGCCTAACGCAAAACCGCAAACAGTGGCTATGCGCACGGTGATTGCGTCGAAAAAATTCCAGGAATCGAAATACGACCTGCCCGTAGCCATTGGCAAAACCATCACCAACGAAACATTCACTTTCGACCTGACCAAGACACCTCACCTACTTGTGGCTGGTGCCACCGGTCAAGGTAAATCTGTGGGACTTAACGCAATACTGACGTCGCTACTCTACAAGAAGCACCCTGCGCAACTGAAACTGGTGCTAGTTGACCCAAAGAAAGTGGAACTGACGCTTTACAAAGCGCTCGAGAAATATTTCTTGGCAAAACTGCCCGATGCTGAAGATGCGATTATCACTGATACACAGAAAGTTGTAAACACAATGCAATCGCTTTGCATTGAGATGGACAAACGCTACGATTTGCTGAAAGAAGCCAGCTGCCGCAATATTAAAGAGTACAACGAAAAATTCATCAACCGACGGCTCAACCCCGAAAAAGGGCACCACTATCTGCCTTATATTGTGGTGGTTATCGACGAGTTTGCCGACCTGATTATGACCGCCGGCAAAGAAATTGAGTTGCCGATTGCCCGTCTGGCACAGTTGGCGCGCGCCATCGGCATTCACTTGATTGTTGCCACACAAAGACCTGATTCAAACGTTATTACAGGCTTGATTAAGGCCAACTTCCCGGCTCGAATCGCATTCAAAGTAATGAGTGGAATGAACTCTCGCATCGTTCTTGACTCACCAGGCGCCGAACAACTGATTGGCCGCGGCGATATGCTGATTGCAATGGGTAGCGAAACCACACGCGTACAATGTGCCTTTGTCGATACACCAGAACTTGAGAAGATAATGCAGCACATTGAGCAGCAACAAAGTTACACTGGAGCATACGAACTGCCAGAATATGTGCCCGAAGGCGGCGCCAGTGGCGGTATTGGCGAAGATGTCGATCTCTCGAAACGCGACCCGTTGTTTGAAGAAGCCGCACGCATAATTGTAATAAATCAGCAAGGTTCTACTTCCTTGATTCAAAGGAAGTTCTCAATAGGTTACAACCGTGCCGGACGTCTAGTCGACCAATTGGAGGCCGCCGGAATTGTTGGCCCATTCCAAGGCGCCAAAGCTCGCGAGGTGCTCATTCCCGATGAAATGAGCCTTGACCGCTTACTGGAAACACTTCAATAACAACCGATTATGAAAAGAATTGCATTACTAATATTAGCGTTGGGCACATCGGTGTGCTTTGCGCAAAAAGACCCTGAAGCCAAAACCATTCTCGACAAAGCCGCTAAGCAAGCCTCTGGCTACAAGAGCGTTACGGCCGACTTCGATTGTGTGTACGAGAACCTTGCCGAAGAGAAAAGCGAGAACTACAACGGCACTCTATTGCTCAAAGGCAACCGCTTCCGCATCGATGTCGACAAAACCATAACTTTCTGCGACGGCAAGACACGCTGGGCATATTTAACTGAAAGTAACGAAGTTACCATATCGCCAATTGAAGCATCGAACGACGATGCTCCTGAAGAAAAATTCATGTCGGACCCAATGTCGCTTTACACCATCTATCGCAGCGGATTCAAATATGTGATGGGCGAAACCGAAGAGATTGGCGGCAAAACAATGCAAATTGTGGAACTTGCACCAGAGAACATCAAGAAACCTTATTTCAAGATAAAATACTGGTTTACACCGAATAACGACCTTTATCAGATCAAGTGCTTCCAAAAGGACGGCACACGGTTCACGCTCACACTGACAAAATTCAGCACCAATCAAAAAATCGATGACGCAGAACTGAACTTCGATGCGAAAAAGTACCCAGGAATCGAGATTATCGATATGAGGGACTGAACATTGATTGATTAACTGATTGATTAGAAGGCGACAACCCTACTCTTCTGAAACATTGTGCCCATTGTCCCGTCGGATGTCATCAATCCACTTACCAACTACAGGTGCTTGATAACCAAAGAGTTTATCGATGGCTTCAGTTGGTGTGTCGGCAAACAGAACCATTGCGGCGTGTTGCGGTAAAAGCATTTTCTGCCCTACCATAAACTCAAGTTGCGACTTTAAATGATTGTAGAATCCGTTGATATTCAGCACTACAAGCGGCTTTTTGTGGAAACCTAACTGCCCACCCGACAAGATTTCAAACATCTCGTCCATTGTGCCAAAGCCACCCGGAAGAACAATAAAACCATCGGAAATGCGCTCCATTGTGGCTTTGCGTTCCGGCATTGAACCGACAACTATCATTTGCTCCAATCCCGTCTGGGCTAACTCTCGGCCCGCCAAAAACTCGGTGATAACTCCCGTAACCTTTGAGCCACCTGCCATTGCAGCCTCAGCCACGCAACGCATCAGCCCAACGTTGGCGCCGCCATAAACCAAATCAAGTCCGCGAACGGCAAGCACTGAGCCAAATTCAGTCGCAACATTCTGATATTCAATGTTCGCTCCCAAATTCGACGCGCAGAACACGCAAACGGTCTTCATTGCCGGATTCTATTTGTTTTTGCAGTGAATCAGTCGAAGGGTGTGCCCCATACGCTCCTTTTTAGTGCGCATATAGAACTCGTTGTACTTGTTCGGTTCAATCTCGATGGGCACGTTTTCAACCACTTCAAGACCATAAGCCTCAAGCCCGATACGCTTTACCGGGTTGTTGGTCATCAGGCGCATCTTGCTCACGCCCAACTCGCGCAGGATGCTTGCACCAACGCCGTAATCGCGTTCATCAGCGTCAAAACCTAAATGGATGTTGGCGTCAACAGTGTCGTAACCATGCTCTTGCAGTTCATAGGCTTTGATTTTGGCCATCAGTCCAATGCCTCGGCCTTCCTGATTCATATAGATTATAACACCCTTGCCTTCTTTATCAATGGTTTGCATCGCCTTGTGCAGTTGCTCGCCGCACTCGCAACGCATTGAGCCGAAAATGTCGCCGGTCATACACGATGAGTGCACCCTAACCAAAATCGGCTCGCCACTCTCCCACTCTCCTTTAATCAGAGCGATGTGTTCCTTGCCGTTCGACTTCTGCATAAACGGAATCAAGCGGAAATCGCCGTAAGCCGTGGGCAGATGCACCTCCGGGCCACGCTCAATAAGCGAATCCTGTTTCAGACGGAAAGCGATCAAATCCTTGATGGTTATTATATTGAGATTGAACTCTTTAGCAATTTTCTGTAATTGTTCCATCCGGGCCATTGTGCCGTCTTCGTTCATAATCTCGATGAGTGCGGCAGCCGGATACAATCCCGCCAATCGGGCCAAATCGACAGCGGCCTCGGTATGTCCGGCACGACGGATAACACCCTTGTTTTGAGCATAAAGCGGATTGATGTGCCCCGGACGCGCAAAGGTCGACGGCTTTGAATTCGGGTCGGCCAACGCCTTGATGGTTGCGGCGCGATCAGCAGCCGAAACACCTGTGGTACAGCCTTCTATCTTATCGACAGATACCGTGAACGGCGTTCCCAAAATCGACGTGTTGTTATCGACCATATGGTTGAGTTCAAGTTCGGCACAACGGTCGATGGTGATTGGCGCACAAAGCAGTCCGCGGCCATTTTTCAGCATAAAATTCACCTTTTCGGGGGTGATTTTTTCGGCAGCAATCACAAAGTCGCCTTCGTTCTCGCGGTCCTCGTCATCGACAACAATCACAAAATCGCCATTTTTTATTGCCTGAATGGCTTCGGGTATCGTGTTCAATTTAATGTCGGTATTATCCATCGCATCTTATTTTGAGATGTGCAAAAGTAGGCAGAATTGTTAGGTGCTGAAAATTTTCTTTCGCTCCTAACCCGTCATTTTTTCTTTTCTTTCAAATCTTCAATCGAATTGTCGATCCACTCTTGCTGATAAGCGCGTTTAAGGTTGTTGTACCACTTGTCGCCGCGGGTGTATTCGATGACTTTCACCTTCGGGTCGGCTGACGGATGCTCGCGGAAATCGCGGCGGGCAAGCTCAATACCTAATTTCTCCTGACTCTCACGTGTCCACATCGCCTCAAAATAACGATGGTTCAACTCGTTGAGCATATTGAGCGCTTTTTTCAGTTCGTTGATTTCTGCGTAATAAACAACCGCCGCGTCAATCAACCCACTATACTGATTCTCAAATACATAATCATAAACAGGTTTGTGTCGAATGCCGAATTGATTGTTGCAACTGTCGGTGAAGAACTCGGTGGCGGCCACATAGGTCTCGAGTGCTTTTTGGAACTCCTTCTGCTCGAGCATCGGCTGAATCGAATTAACCATCTGCTGATAGCGGCAAATGGTTTCGATGTCGTTGACACGCATCTTGGCAACTGAGTCGGTCAGATTGCAGTTGTAATTGGCTCGGGCGATTCCGGCCGCCTTATGCAGCACAGTTCGCGCCTTTATGAACTCCTTCTGCTTAATCAGCCTCTCGGCAGCTCCAGCCTGCACGTTATAGTCGAACCACGCCTGACTGCACTCGCCTTCGTTGAGCGCGGCTGAAAGGTCGGCCAATGCGGTCTGCACTTCTTCAATCTTCGATATTTTCGAATCTTCGGCAACAGCCAACGCCGTCTGATACTGCTGTCCGGCCTTGCCCATCTGCAACATATTTGCATACGAAATACCCAAACTGCAAAGATTGACAACGTACATTACTGATGCGTCGCGGTGCTTGGTTGTCCATGCTGTGTCGGCCACAATTGGCTGCGATTTGTTGATTGCCAACGCCGCAGCGTAAAATGCCAATGCCTCACGCGGTTGCTTGCGATTCAAAGCGTCATCGCCTTCGCACATCAAGCCGTCGTACTTCTGTTGATAGGCCTCAACGCGCAACTCATCGGCAAGCGCGATTTTCTTGAGATCCCATGTTTGGCGGTACTTCTCAGCCTCATCGAGTTGTTCAAGCGCCGAATCAGGATAACCGTCTTCGAGCGACGATTTAGCCTCGGTGAGCATCTGCATATATTTGTGTGTACGGCTGTCGAACGCCAATTTCTCAAGCTCATCGGTGCAATTCACCGCTTTGTGCGTGCGGCAGATATGCGTTGCCTGATCGAAAGCGAAAAGCGCCTCGTCCGGCTTATCCATCGACACCTGTTTGCCGTACGCTATCCACGCCACATATAATTGGTTCAGCAACTTCGATTCATCGGTAGCGTCAATGTCGAAGGTCGGATATTCTGCACGCAAGCTAGCGGCTGAATCAGCAAAAACGGTACTCTGCCGCAAATCGGATGCTTCATAGAACTCGCGAGCCTGCGCCACTAGTTTGGCGTGGATGGCACCATAGAGCTGTGCCGACAACTTATCGAACTCCTCGAAACGACGAATTCCCTTTATACGCTTGCAATAATCCTTACATACCGAAAGCATTGCAAATCCACCGTCAACATCTTTGTTTTCAATATAATAACCAACCGAATCGATATAAACGTAAATCACCTTTTCTGCCAATTTAATAGTTCCGTAACGGGTGTCGGAATCGGGGTTCATATCGGCAATAATTCTCACGCAAGTATCAAGCACTTTCCGATAAAGTTTCTCTTCGAAATCCATCAGCGCAAGCTGGTAATGCGGCGGCGCGTAGTTCGTCTTCGCTTCTACAGACTTGATAAACAGATCTTCAGCCTTATCGCCCTTGCCCCATTCAAGCCAATCCACACCTTTCTTGTAGTATGTTTCCCAAATGTGCGACAGCGCGTACTCAACTTGCTTCTTGACGTTGCGGTTGGTCTGCTCCACAGCACGTATGTGGTCGGTCAAGCCGATGGGGTCGCTGGTAGCAAGGTCAAGTTCTGTGTCGAAATGGCGTGATTTAATGTTGTTTATGAAAGCCGTGTTATCGATAGTCAACTGCCGCGATTGTTCAAGTTGCTCAATCGAATCAGCCTTGACGGCGGCCAACTCCTGCTCCATCATCTTCAATCGGGCGTCGGTGTTGAAATAATCGTCAATCAAGGTCACAAACTCATCGGCTTCGCGCACACCCGATTTGCTAAAATGCAACCCGGCCTCAACAATTCTCAGTTTGCAGTCGGTCTGCTCTTCTTCGGTGAAGTGAAAGCGCACCATGTTTTTGCCTTCTTCAAACGGCTCATTATCAACCGTCCATCGCTTCAACTCATTGCCCTTATTGGTCAGTAACACGAATTCAATACTAAACACATTGGGCATCAGTACCTTATCGATAGAAAAGCCTTTGTATTGATGCGTTGAGCCCATCTTCACACTTTTGTTGTCGATGGTGATGAGCAACTCGCCTCCGATTCTCGTAATGCGGCTCGCCAACTCAAGTTTATAGGTCAATAGCCGATCGCCACCATCGGCAAAAACAATGTCAAGCAGACCATTGTCGGTACGGTTGTCGCCGTTCACATCAACCGACAAGGTTTCCGTTTCGTTGAATAATGTGGCTTGCGCCGATGCTTGCCAACATACTGTGGCAGCCAAAATGAATGTGCAGATTAAACGTTTCATCTATGTCCGATTTTTACACGTGCGCCTGCGTTTTTCTCCCTTGCGGGAATACAAAAAAACGCAAGGCTTCGCCATTTTTTAACAGCCTGATTGCCAATAAATTTCTTTATCAGCAAGCCGCTAAAAAGCAAGCACAATGTAAGTATTTTATCTATCGATTTTCTGGGGCTACAATTATGTATTCAACAGGTTGGGTGTTAATAGTTTTGGGGGGGATAAAAAAGATGAGAAATGTAAAATGGGTTAATTACTCGATGTATTTCAGATATTATGGGTATTCGGGATAATTATATTCGATTATAATTCAGCAATATATTCCATAAATCCTTGCTTGTTTTCGATTGCTGTGGTTGTCGGTCTGCCCAAATCCTCACGGGCCCCGATTGAGCACTTGACTTCTATAAGGCTTAATTCGTTGGCATTTTTAGCAGCTTGCAGCGCTTTGTCTAACGCTTCAAACGAATCGACAGAAACAACATTCTTATAGCCGCAAGCCTTTGCAATGGCAACTAAATCTATCTTGCCAGCAACTGTCGGCTGGCCGCCAACGGTCTCGTGTGCCGAATTGTTGATGACAACGTGAACGAGATTTTTAGGCGCATTGGCACCAATTACGGCCATAGAACCCATATGCATAAGAACCGCGCCATCACCGTCAATGCACCATATTTTTTTGTCGGGTTTGTTGATAGCGACACCCAACGCAATTGACGAGCTGTGCCCCATAGAACCAACAGTCAGAAAATCATATTTATGGCTTTGGTGGTTTGCCTCACGAATTTCAAAAAGTTCGCGGCTGGCCTTGCCCGTTGTCGAGACAATCGGATCCTCACCTGATACACTCACAATATGGCGGATGATTTCCTCGCGAAGCATCGTGTTGTTGTTTTTATACTCAACCTTGCCGTCGTAAGAGAGTCCGCCCTTGCGTACCACAAACGCAACATCCTTGCCTTGTGAGAGCAACGATTTGAAATCTACCATCGCTTTCTCGACTTCTTCATCCGTCGTCTCTTTACCAATAATGAACGACGATATTTCCATATCGTCAAGAAGTTTCACCGTGACTTCGCCTTGATAAATGTGTTGCGGCTCATCGTGAACACCTGGCTCACCGCGCCAACCAATAACAAAAACCACGGGGATAGCATACACCTTGTCGTTCAACAACGATGCAACGGGGTTAATAATATTGCCCTCGCCCGAATTTTGCATATAAACTACTGGCACTTTGCCTGTTGCCAGATGATAACCCGCCGCCAAAGCCGTACAGTTACCCTCGTTTGCAGCAATGATATGGTGTTTCGGATCGATACCGTATTTGTTCATCAAACAGTTGCACAATGCCTTCAACTGGCTGTCAGGCACACCTGTATAAAAATCGGCGCCTATTATATTTAAAAGATTCTCTACCTTCATTTTAATTTCGATATTTTATGATATAACATATCGATAGTGTCCTCTTCAAGCAAGACTGGATTGTTTTTCAATCTTGTCGGATTGACCGATTTTTTCAGAACATCAAAATCACTTTCCGATTTGATTTCTGGCGCCTTCAATCCTAACGATTCAACTATATTCTTGAATTTAGCAGCCGCATCCATTGGGGACTTCTCTCCCATTGATTCTGCGATTTCCACAAAAACAGAGTCAAGATATTCTCTGCCTCGACTATCGATACATTTTACCGTATTCTCAATCATATACGGCCATAATTCACTGACACACAATGCAGCCGCGTGTCCGTGCGCGATTCCGTAAAGCGATGTTAGTTTATAGCACATTGCGTGCCCCGCTGTCGTCTGAGTAATGTTTATGGCTTTCCCCGCGATGTTCGCTGCCATCAGCATATTCTTGTTGCCATCGTATTCGTTTTTCAAATACGAATCCATATTATTGAGAATCAACCTTATCGCGTCTTTCGAATATGCCTTGCTCTCATCCGTCGAATTGACCGACCAAAAGGCCTCTACAGCGTGGCAAAAAGCGTCAAGCATTGTAACCTTGCGCTGATAATCGGGCAATGTTTCAAGTACCGACGGGTCGAACAAGACAACCTGCGGAATGCAACTGTAATCCGCAATAGACTGTTTGGCGCCATTATAGTAAATAACCGCAAAACGAGTTGCCTCGCTGCCTGTCCCCGCTGTTGTCGGGATTGCAAAAAACGGAATGTTGTTCGGCTCGATTTTCTGATTTATGTAATCGCTACCCAATGGCATTGTTGCATACAGTTTTATGCATTTTGCCACATCCATTGTGCTTCCACCGCCTACGGCAAGAATCGAATCGCATTCAGTTTTTCTGAAAACATCCACGCCTTTCACAACCGATTTGTAATCGGGATTCGGTTGGTAATCAGAAAAGAAGACGATTCCTATATTGTTCGCAGCAAAAAAATCTATTATGTACTTTCCGACAGAAAGTTTCTTGAAAGACGAATCGCAGACAACAATAATTTTTTTTATGCCGCGGTCAAGAAATTGACTTACGAATTCATCGTAGTCTTTGTAGGAAAAAATAGCCGTCTGTTCCACTATTTTGTACCAGGGATAAGTTCAAGTATTTCTTTGACACTCATACACATATCGTTTGCCTCGAGCGAGCGGTGATGCGTGAGAATTAATTTTGCAGTGTTCACCATTGCGGGATAGGCCGAACGCAACATATGGTTTGCGTAGATAACAACATTCACGCCCCAACTTGCAAGTTCCTCTTCAGTTATCCAGTTGTAGGTTGTCGGCACTACCACAATCGGTACCGACGTGTGCTTCTGACGGAATTTCTGGCAGAATTCCTTAATGTCCTCACCAGATTTGTTCTTGCTATGAATCATAATGCCATCGGCACCCGCCTCAACGTATGCGAAACAACGTTCAAGAGCATCTTCAACTGATTTTCCCGCGATAAGGATCTCGCAGCGTGCGATAATCATAAAATCCTGTGCGATTTGCGCTCTTTTTCCAGCTCTTATTTTTTCAGAAAAACCTTCGATTGAATCTTGCGTTTGGATTGCGTCGGTGCCAAAAAGAGAGTTTTTCTTCAAGCCGACTTTGTCTTCAATAATTATGGCCGAAACGCCCAACCGTTCCAAAGTCCTGACCGTGAACACAAAATGCTCGATTTTACCGCCAGTGTCACCATCAAATATGACTGGTTTGGTGGTGCATTCGAGCGCATCATTCAAACCGTGAAGTCTTGTTGTCAAATCAACGGCCTCAATATCAGGTTTGCCCTTGCTTGTGGAATCTGTCAGCGAACTAGCCCACATTCCGTCAAACTCTTCGGTCTTGTTGTTGACCTTGACTTTCGTCTTCTCAATGATAAGACCTGTCAAACCAGAATGGCTTTCCATAATACGCACAATCGGTTTTGCCGCGATAAGACGTCTTAACATTCTCTGACGGATCTCTGGCGTTGTTCCAATCTCGCGAACTTCAGCATTCAGTGCAGTTGAAGAAATCCCTGGTGTGTATGGAATATCAACTACTTTGCCGCCCCATTTGGCAATACAGTCTATCACTCTTTGCCGTGTTTCCTTCTGAACTCCCGTGAGCCAGTCATCACCGTGAACAACATAATCAGGTTTAAGTTTTTCAAGGTTGGGGACATAGTCCAAAGTCGTTTGCGGAACAACTCTTTCGACACCCTTGATGTTTGATACTATTTCCGCACGCTGCTCATATGTCAAGTACGGAAGTCTTTTATAACTCGCAATTGCCGCATCTGTTAAAACACCAACGGTAACCTCTCCGAGTTTCATCGCCTCGTGAATGATGTTCAAGTGCCCGTGATGAATTAAATCGGCACTCATACCGCAATAGACTGTTTTCATATACTATTTTGATTTTTAATTATTTTCATCGATTCCGAATCCTTCTTATACTCAATAAAAGGCATAAATGAAAGGAACGCAAACAGCGGGAAACTGAAATGACTGCTGCCGCTGAACATACTGAAAAACATACAGCACAGATACATTATGAAGAAAATGCCCAACTCCTTGCGACGCTTCCAATATAGCCACAAACTTGCTATCAAAAAGATGATATAAACCACACCGCCAATAATACCCGAATATAGGAACGATGAGATGATTGGATTGTGCGGGAAATCGTGGCGATCTGGATTTTTCCAAAAACGTTCTCCATACCATTCAAGATATTTGAATCCTTGACCAAAGATTTTCTGCTTAGTATCATAGCGTGTCTGCCATAACTCAAGAGCGTAGCGCCAACGGTCGGTACGGGTATTCATCAAATAGTTTACTGTGTCTGCACCTTCCTTTACGAAGAAACTGTGAATAACACTATCTGGCAATTGGTCGGCATACATCGGAAGGCCTGTGGTGTCATCGCAAGTTAGACTTATGTCTTTAACTTCGATTGTGGAACCTGCGCGTAAAGAATTTAAAAAACATTCCGAATTTAATTTGTCAACATTAAATTTATATAAAACCTCACAACGATTCCAAACACCATCTATTGATGTAATTGAAACTGGTAGATTATTTCTATAACCATGCCCATCATTTCCTCCCCAACCCACATAAAAAGGCCGTTCACCTCCTTCCAACACTCTATATGAGAACGAAAGATTGTATATAATATCTTTATGATAAATAATCGGACGACCAGAATAATAGATTTGCCAATAGCCATTAGAGCAGCCTCGCGTTACTCTAATGGCACTATCACCATTTTCTGTAGCGACAAGATTAAATCGTATGCAATCGTGCGGTGTCGGCAAATAATTCCAACCTTCCAAACCACATTTCAAATCACCATTATGGAACAAATTATCGCCAATAGAATAATCATGCCTCGGCTGACATTTCATCTTCTGTTTGAAATCAAATTCCGAAAACGTAACGCCATCATCGAACAGTGTGTATAACTTATAATACTTGTATTTTTCATCGAATGACAAATCTTCGTTATATATCTTGTTGAAAGACAAACAAACAACAGTTCCACCAATAATAGAAAAAACGATTGGCATCAAACTAACCGACAATAATTTTTTATCCCAACGGTATTTGAATACGGCCAACATAACTAAAACAAAAACGAGTAACGCAAAAAGCACATACCCTCGCCGTGACATGACCGCCGCGATGTTTATTGCTGATATTGCATTGATTACAAAAAGAATTCGAACATTTGTTTTCTTATTAACATAAAACTTTACCGACAGAATGATAGATAATATGAAAAATAGAGCATAGAAATTACAATCGTTGACCAATGTGAAACCTACTCCCTCAAAAAGTTTGGCACCCAATGGGATTGGCGCACCTAACATCGTCAATCCAAACCTAACAATGGCTATCAATCCTGCCAACATCGTAAGCAGAAGAATCCATTTCAATAACGCTTCTGTTTTTTCGCCCGCAAAATACAAATCCGCAAAAGCCACGAAATACAACAACAGCAACAGATTGATCGATTCTTTCACGACGTTACTCAACGGCGCGAAATGAGCGAAAAACAATGCAATCACCATTAGCGGCAACAAAACTTTACCAATTTTTGGTTTGGCAATTCCATTTTTCAGCAAATAATATGCAGAATAAACGACACACGGCACAAGTGTCAAGAAAAATAGATACTTATAGCCGATGAACACCGTGCGACAAAAAAATAATGCCAGACATAGGGGCATTATTTTCTCAACATTCCGCAGGCGTTCTATGTTATTCATTTTTAGCATTTAAAAGATATCGCTTCCTTATATTATATGCATCTTCTTTTTTCAATAGTACACTTTATAAAGTGTACTATTGAAAAAAGAATCCTAAGATTTATGCCATACAAACAAAACTCTGCAAATTATTTAATATGTCGACAGACAATCAATCAAATCAACGCCAACACAGCAAATCTTCCTTGTGTAAAAAATAATAATTGAAAAAATCACTATTATTTAAACTATTCTGCTCCTAATTCGATTAAATAACCGTCTTTAGAATGACGAGAAACAATCGACTAACTACTTAATCAAAAGCGATCTTGTATCGCTACCTATCTTAACAATGTAAATACCAGAAGCATTGACTCTGATTTTTGCATCTAAATTGTTAGATGTAGCAACAAGACTTCCTTTATTATTATAAACTCGTATTGAATACTTTGCGTTCTTTACAACAATAGTGCGTCCAATTGCGTAAACTATATTTTCTGACGTAATCGATTCTTTGATAACTGTTGAATTTGACAAATGTGAACCTTCAGCTATTCGCGTATCTGTTACACCACAACCCCGTTCACATATTGCAGTTTCAGTGCCATCTCTATCTATTGTTGCATCGTTGTTATAAATATAGTTTTTGAAATCATGACCTAAAGCAGGAATAACATCTTGAGTCACTAAAACTGCATTACAAATCGAGCAATGCCTACCTTCTGACAATCCTGTGTTGGTGCATGTTGGTAGAACTGCCGCATCAATCACACCTGTGTGTTCTATAACTTTATAAGTTTGTTCCGCATTAGTGACCCATACTCTTTCTGTCTGTCCGGCATATAACACATTCGATTCAAACAAAACCTTAAACTTATTACTACCCAATGATATATATGTCATTCGTTCATGAGGTTCATTTGACTCAATGGTACCTATAACATTACCAGTCAAGCCATAGTATTTATATCGTTCTTCTGACCAAGTATTTGTTTCGGGAATATATTTATAATCAGCAGAAATGGTTAAATTACCGTCAGCATCATAAAAAGATTCACGTTTTGAAGTACACCATTCATGTTCGGAACATTGGTAGTAGGAGATTTCAACTATTTGATTTCCATTATTATCATACATGTATTCATGGTTATCCGTACATTCGTTACCATAAAAAAGAGAGGATCGTACTAACTTCCCATTATCATCATAAACATATTCTGTTTTCCAATTATTCATCCACAAATTTGCTGTTTGATTCCAACTGTAATGATTTCTTATTGTTTTGTTTCCATTGGCATCGTAAATCCATTCATCTTTTACCTCACCAACCCATTCATTCTTCTCGGAATTCCAATTGAATTTAGCATCAAGTATTCGGTTACCATTTGCATCATAATCATATTCTGTTTTCGCGCAATCTATCCATGAGTTTGTCTCTGCTTTAAAAATGCTTAATACATAAAGTATTTGTTGACCAATTTCGTTGTAAGTATATTCGAATTTTCTTGTATTCACCAATGCATTATGTTCCAATTTCCATTCTGAACAAGTTACTACGACTTTGTTTTCTTTTGAATTATAAACATATTCTGTATGTGTTTTATTCAACCAAGACTGAGTTAATTCGTTTCTCACATAGACATTACTCGATATGGGCTTCCCAATTTCATTGAAAGTCGAATCTTCTTTTCGTTCGCACAGCCATGAGTCAGGGTCGTTACTCCAAACGTAATCAGCATAATGGATTTGATGACCATTATCATCATATTTATATTCTTTTTTATAAATATACCTCCATGCGTTTATCTCTGTATCCCAGCCATAACGAATTTCAAAAGTTATTTTTTTATCACCATTAAAAGTATATTCTGTAAAATATCCATATCCATTGCCATCCCAAATATTTATTTCGGGATTCCATCGATAACGAGCAAAAGATGTTCTATTACCATAATCATCATACATTGTTTCGTCTTTTGTGTCGTTATTCCATGTATTTGTTTCCGCATTCCAACGATATTCAATAGAAAGTGTCATATTTCCATTTGCATCATAGGCATACTCTGTTTTTCCAACATTATTCCACAAGTTTGTTGTAACGTTCCACCTATAATTAATACTAAGTATCTTATTTCCAGCCACGTCATAAGTGTATTCATGTTTAATACTTTCCTCCCAAGATCCTGTTTGGTTATTCTTTTTGTAGATAACATACTGGATTGCTCTTCCTTTAGAGTCATATATATATTCATATTTGTTTGTGCCTCGAACCTCAGATTCTTTCACTATTTTGCAAACAGAGTGATCTAATATGCCATTAGAATACCACTCATTATCAAAAAAACTCTGAGCATTTGCAAAAAAAGCACTCATCAATATGATACCAATAGTAAAAACAAATCTTTTCATAATTGTACGTTAAAATGAGGAAACGGGAATAATCTATTTCGCTTTTTCTATTATGTTTTCGATTATAAATTCTGCAGTTGCATCTATTTCATTAAAATGTACTTTTTTAGGCAAAGATACTAGAAATCTATCTTTCACTTTAACAAGCAATTCATCAGTATAAGTCAACACTCCATTGTCCACATTCTCAATACCATCAAGATAAATTGACTCTCGGTTTTTCTTCTGCATATCAGTTAACGAGAACTTTGATTCATCAATAGAAACACCATCGCTGTTAATAATTATAGGATAACCACCAATATTACCATCAAATCCGGGACAATGCAACTTAGTTTGTTTACCATATCGAACTGCATTTAAAATTCCCTGAATTATTTCGAAATTGCTCGAAGCATTCATCATATTACGTTTCCCATCAACAGGCATAGATATTTTGCACTTGGAAAAGGTGGAATCTAGTACTTCAAGTTTTTTCCCCTGGTATTCTGCACAAATAAGTTGTTTCACCCCTTCTGTCTGACCTTCCTTACTTATAACAACATCATGAAAATGTGCAACAGCGTAAGTAATATCAATATTCCACCAGTCTTTAATATTATTCTCCTGAGAAAGTGCAAATTTTATGCGAGGAAGCAAGTGATTGATATTACCAGAACCAAAATCAGGATAAGCTTTGCCTGCGGTTTTTAGCCATGGTATAACAGCATCTGAATATGACGTATTAATTACAATTGCATCTGATTGTGCAATTGTATATGCTTCCATAATATTCTTGGTATATTTAATTGACAATGGAGTCCAAATACCATACGCACGGAAATTTGACCACGATATGCTACCATATTTTAGTCCGGGATATGCTCGACTTGAATTAACAATAATATCTGGACAAATATCCGAAATAGCATCAACAATTGTAGAAATATTATCCAAATCCACACCAGATTTTATGATAACATTAGTCCTGTTTTGACGTCTGATAAACGACGCAACACGAATAATGTTGACATTCATTTCCATTTTTTCATACGAACGACCAGCAACAACGATTTCAATTTTATCATCATTAGTTGACATCAGGTAATCCAGCAGATAACATCCTACGCTACCTAACCCAATAATCATTATTTTTATTGGACGATTATCCAAATTTTTGTTTTTAATTTCACTTAATTTTTCGTTTAAAGTTTTCATATTATTAATCACATTAGTTTTCTAACAAATTCATAATCAGCAACAGTATTGCAATTAAACCATTCTGAAAAAGAAACCACATCATATTCTGTAGGGTTCATATCACCGAAATACGCTTGAACAATCTCAAGGTTTGTGCCATGTAATTGGGTTTCAGTCAAAGTACAAACAGCCTCGTGAAGTTTTTCTGAAGAAGCGAATTTCCACATTTGCCCACTATTAAAAATTGCCCTAAAAGCTTCTGGAACAATCAATGTTTTATGATTGGTATCATACAGATAACGTGGTTTTCCATCAGAGTTTATGTATAATGCAACTGCCTTGTCTGAATAAATCGGTTCACGGTTAATGGTAATGACATTTTTTGATGAATCATAAACTTGTTTGAATGTATCTGCATTAAAAAACAAATCACCCTCTACAAAGGTAACATCACCTTGTTCGTTAACTGCTTCAATTCCTTTAAAGAGGCTATAACCTGAACCATAATCTCTAAAATGTTCATTAAAGACAAGTTCTATTTTGTCTCGATAAGATCCAAGTTCATTATTTGCAAATTGCTCCAATTTATCAAACAAATAACCGCCTACAATTATATATTTATCGTAGTACCCACAATTTTTCAACAACTGAGACAAAAGAGAATACTTAGAGTTGTCTGTGTAATATAGACATTTGAGTGTATCCTCTTTTGTATCACGATTAAAGCGAGTGGCAGTTCCTGCTACTGTAATTATTAAGTATTTCATTTTTCAATGCTATTTACGCACATTGTTAGACCTTCGTCTAATGATATAATTGGTTTCCAATTGGTTCTGTTCCGTATTTTATCGGTATTAAGAAGTCTACGCTCTGGATCAGATTTGCGGAAACCCTCAAATTTGATTTCCACATCCACAATACCCATCTTGTTGGCAATCTTTTTCACAAGTTCAATAATTGTAACTTCTTCTTCTGTTGCCACATTATAAACAGTACCATCAAGTGCATTTTCAGATTCAATTAATGCCATAACAGCCCGACAACTATCAATATTATGAAGAAATGTCCGCTTATTAACCTTAGAATTCTCTAAAAGAGTTACTACGTGGCTAGCAAGTAAATTGTCAATGATATGTGGAATTATGTGTTCAGCAAAACGCTCGTGTTTACTATACACATTAGCAAAACGAATTGAACATCCTTTAATATGCTTTTTATCAACAGCATCTTTCATAAAAAATTCTGTCATCAATTTACCACAAGCATAACTTGTTCGTTGACTATGTTCTGCTGTTGACATTGCCAAATAATCACTTTCCTTAACACCTCCGTTCTCATTCCAAGATTGCATAGAATATACCTCGGAAGTAGAGCAATTAATAAAAGTATCGGCTTTTAATGCAATTGCTCGTTCCAAAAAGTCTTTCATTGCTAACACATTTGTTTGGAAAGTACTTTCCACTTCATAGAAATGTTTTGTATGAACAACCGCTGCACAATTAATAAAAACCAAACGGTGATACTCAGATTGCATACTCCTCACTTTTTCACAAACCTCATCCATTTGGACTAGGTTGTTAATATCATAATTATAGAATATAAACGAAGGATTATTAACTATGGCTTTAACAGTATCGATAGAACTTGCAAAAAAATTATCGAACCCGATTACAGTATGCCCCTGAGCAACGAATTGTTGTGATAGTTCACTACCAGTCATCCCTGTAACGCCACTTATAACATATAGATTTTTCATACTCCAAATTTTAATCTTGTTTTATAAAATTCATCAACATTGCTAGTAAAACTATTTTGTTCCACAGCATAATTATATTTCAATTTAATAAATTCACAATTTTCGGTATTAGTATCAAAAATAACAAATTGAGAATAAGGATTAATATTTCTCGGCTGTCCTACTGAACCAGGATTAATAAAAATAGTTTTTTTCTGATTCCGTGTATTTACATTATCTGTGTTAAAAAACTTTTCAAAAAAGATAGGACGATGCGAATGTCCCATCAACACTACATCGTAAGAATAGTAAAGAGACAGATCGTTGGAACAGTCAAACTTACCCCAATAAGTATCATCAATCGTGCCGTGGACAGCAAGAAAATGTTTTCCATCTATCAAGAACTCTGACTTACCATCCTTTGTCATCTCTGTCAAGATATAGTTCTTACTTTGTTCTGTAAGAAGAGTTTTTGTATTTTTGGCACAATCAACGCCTCGCCGAGACGAAAAACGACCGTAATTATCATTGATTATAGCATCCTCATGATTACCAAAAATATTACACACAATAGGAATTTTCAAAGCAGCAACCATCTCAACAACCTCGTTGGAATGAGGGCCATAATCAATCAAATCACCCAACAAAGCAACAAAATCCAACTCCATATTTTTAATATATGAAAATACAGACTCAAGTGCTGTTTTGTTTCCATGAATATCTGACAAGATAAGCAATTTCATTTCTTCAAAAACTCCATTAATGCTTTTTTATTTTCTTGAGGTGTTGATTTCGGTCGACCCAGATCTTTGCGTGCCCCTTTGCACACCTTAATTTCTACAAATGTTAACAAATTGCAGCCGTTAATTTCAGAAAGAACACGATCCAATTCCAAAACAGTTGAAATCGAATAAACTTTTTCGTATCCACAAGCTTTTGCAATCGTAGGAAGGTCTATTGACAATCCAACCGTAGGTTGTCCGCCTACAGAATCATGCGCTCCATTATTTAATACAAAATGAACTAAATTATGAGGTTTACGAGTTCCTATTGTAGCAAGTCCACCCATTTGCATTATAGTAGCACCATCACCGTCTATACAATAAATGCGTCTGTCATTTTTTTGCATTGCTATAGCCAAAGCAATTTGGCTAGCATGTCCCATACTACCAACAGTTAAGAAGTCTCGGTCGTGCCCCATTCCGTGTTTTTCGCGTAATTCGTAAAGCTCACGACTTGCCATACCAGTAGTGGAAACAAATGCTGTTCGTTCATCTGCAGAAAGCATTATTTTTTCTATAGCATCCTCACGTTTCATTTCAGCACTCACAACATTGTTTTTTTGCAACACATAGTCACTAAATGTGCCTTTGCGAATCACAAATGCATAAGGAGCCTTGTTATTCTTTATGTATGAATATGCCTTCTCAAATTGTTTCGGCAAATCAGATTCGTTATCGGAAAGAATATCATACGGAACTTTCATCGCGTCAAGCAACTCACATGTCACCTTCCCTTGTTTTACGTGCTGAGGTTCATCGTGTACTCCAGGTTCGCCACGCCAACCGATTAGAATCAACAATGGAACTGAATATACATCAGGATCAATAAGTGAAAGCAAAGGGTTTATCATATTACCTTCACCAGAATTCTGCATATAAACAAGCGGAATTTTGTTGGTAGCGAAATAGTATCCAGCAGCAAGTGCCGTTGCCGAACCCTCATTAGCAGAAATAATATGTTTTTCTTCCGGTGCATTGTCTGTAACGTATGCGCAGAAGTTTTTTAAAAGAGAATCAGGCACACCAGCGAAAAAATCCGTGCCATGATTCAAAAGCAATTCGTAAAATATTTTTGGTTGAATCATAATCTATCATCTATTTTGTTCCAGGAATAAGTTCTAAAATTTCTTTAATAGGCATACACATATCGTTAACTTCCAACGAACGTTCTGCCTCAAGTATTTTTTCTGCGCATTTTCTCATAGCGGGATAGGAGGCTCTAAGCATGTGGTTAGCGTAAATGATAATATTAGCGCCCCACTCGCAAAGTTCTTTTTCTGTAAACTGATTATATGTTGTAGGAACAAGAACGATAGGAATGTTTTTATATACATTCCTAAATTTAGCACAAAAATCTTTTATATCTGCGCCACTCTTATCCTTAGAATGTATCATTATTCCATCTGCTCCGGCCTTAACTGCTGCGAATGCTTTTGTAATCGCCTCATCGACACTATAACCAGCGATGATTTCTTCAATTCTGGCAATTATCATAAAGTCTTTAGTAACCTGAGCACGTTTGCCTGCACTGATTTTTTCACAAAATTCCTCCTCAGTTGCCAACACTTGTTTAGCCTCAGTTCCGAATAGGGAGTTCTTTTTCAAACCCTTTTTATCTTCAATAATAACTGCACTAACACCATTACGTTCCAATGTACGTACAGTAAACACGAAATGCTCGGGAATGTCGCCTGTGTCACCGTCATATATTATCGGCTTTGTTGTACATTCCAAAATGTCGGTTAACGACTGCATACGAGTGGTCAAATCAACTGCTTCAATGTCAGGTTTACCTTTCGATGTGGAATCTGTTAAAGACGAAGACCACATACCGTCAAATTGGTGGATGCCGTCTTCCTTTTCAACAGAGATGTTTTCAGCTATAAGTCCAGACAATCCAGAATGAGCTTCAAGAATACGCACAATCGGTTTGGCAGCTAAAAGGCGACGCAACCTTGCACGACGAATATCAGGTGTGGTACCTATTGTTTTTGCATTCTCGTTAAGAGCAGTAGAATTAATTCCTTGTGTATATGGAATTTCAATAATTTGACCGCCCCATTCTTTCATAGCCTCAAAGCAATCTTCACGGATTTTAGACAGATAGTTGTTTTTCCAATCATCACCGTGAATCATGAAATCGGGTTTAAATTTTTTAAGGTTAGACACATAACTCCATTCCTCTTGCGGAACAACTTTGGAGACACCTTTGATGTTCTCAACAACCTGTTTTCTTTGTTCGTATGTGAGATAGGGTAATCTCTTATGTGCTACAATAGCGCTATCGGTAAGTAAACCAATAATAAGTTGGCCATATGAAGCACCTTTGTTAATGATATTGATAATACCAGGATGAATAATATCTCCTGTAATACCAAGGTAAACTGTTTTTGACATATATTTTACTATTTCGTGATATATAATACACTAGAACACGATTATTCTAATAAAGACTTATCTTCTTTTATATATTTTATTAATCGTCTATAAGCCGTTTCCAAATTTACTGTTGCTCTCCATCCCAATTTATTTAGTTTAGCAGAAGTCAAACGCAACAAGACATCGGGTGCATATCCAAAATTTTTATTTTGTGGTATATCGTAGTCGACTTTTATCGCATTTTCCGCAATCTCTCTTACAACAAGTTCCGCAATTTCACTTATACTTCTAGTCTCATTATCATTACATACATTATACGATTGCCCATCTTCTCCATTCAAGAGTATTGTAAAAATACCTCGTACGGTATCTGTTGTATAACAAAAATTAGATATTGATTTTCCTGCTGTATGAAGGATGATATCCTTTCCACTAATAACACTATTGGCGAATTGCATCGACACCCTATTATCAGACAAAGGTATGCCGGCGCCAAATGTTAAGGCGAGCCTAACTATTTTTACTGGCAACTTATACTGATGATAATAACACATACATAAACATTCCGCAGCTCGTTTGCCTTCAGAATAAGATGATCTGGCAGATGTAAGATCTATAAAACCAAGTTTATCCTCAGAAACAGGATTCTGTGTCGCGGTTGTTATGCCATAAACCTCCATAGAAGAAAGATACGCCATACTTTTAATCTTACATTTATTTGCATAATTAAGAATATTCTTTGTCCCTGAAATTGCAATGTCTAACGTATCCACAGGAGCATCAACCATCAATTTAGATTTTGTATTTGAAGCGCAATGAATAATAAAATCAACAATTATCTCATCTTCTAATGGATTCCTAACATCACCAACAATATAATTAACTTTATCTCCAAACAAAGACTTCGCTTTTTGAATGTCTCTAACAAGAGCATATATCTGTAAAGGTATATCAATAGCCAATAATGTTCGAATACAAAGGGAACCTATTAAACCCGTTGCTCCTGTAACAAGAATCTTAGCATTAAATAGTTTATTCCATGCGATGTTTTTATCGGCTGTTATTATTTTTATATCTTCTTGTAATATCATAGTTATCCATTATTATTTCTACATTTCATAATCCCCTCAAACATATAAAAATCAAGCGGTGTTGTTATTTTAATATTCTCTGGTGGACCTATAACTTTAGGAACAGATCTGTTATACATTTGCATCAAAGTAACAGAATCAATCACATCATTATTGCCTTTTGCTGTTTCTCTTTCATACAAATCCAATATTTCACTAAGTATGAAACACTGTGGCGCTCTTAATAAGAAACACTGCTCACGAGGAATAATAGTTCGAGAATCACCACATTCTCGATATATGGTTTCAATAGCCGGCGAACATACTACTGCAGAACCATTTTTATTTGTACATTCAATCGCCTCAGAAATAGTTTTATGATCAATCAATGGTCGAACTCCGTCATGAATTAACACGACTGCCTCTTCATAATACTTTTTTGCACAGCGTAAGCCTATTAAACGAGATTCATGTCCAGTTTTGCCACCAGACACAATATCTTTTACTTTATTAAGACCATATTCCCGAACTAAATCTTCTGTCTTTTTAATCCATTGTTCAATACAAACGACAATAATACCATCTATAATATCTAGTTGTTGAAAGACATTAATTGTATAGACAATTATAGGCATACCACCAACTTCTAAAAATTGTTTTGGAATATCGCCCAAGTTCATACGCTTGCCTACTCCGCCTGCAAAGATCACAGCCACATTTTTCATTTTCAATTATTATCTTTCAAAATTCAATAACAATATGTTGGTATCATAATACACAATCATCTTGCGTAAAACTTCGTGTACCATCAAAATACTCTTTATAATCATGGTCTAGATCAAAGAAAACATCTCCGTGTTGCGATGGAGCGATTACTGGAGTATGGTAATCGCCAAACGTCTTTGTTAAGACTTTATCAAACTCACATGGGATTCCGATCAACGTATCCTCAAACTTAACACTAACAGGCTTGCCAAACCAACTCCGATTCCATGTGTTTGTTTGCTCAAGAAAATAATATGTTGAAGTTGTTCCCACCATTTTGGTTTTTTTCCTATTGGGTAGTTTATACCACCATTCATATATTTTAAAAAGACGTCTTACGGATTTATTGGTTGGCAATGCGATTACAGAAATCATATGTTTAATCTTTGTTATGAGCGAATGTTTGTTCTGTCTATAATAATATTTAGCATAATAAATAATTTGCATTATTTTTATAGACAACCATTTATGAGTTTTACGAATCAAAAAAACATCAGGCACATTATCTAATGGAAATATGTCAATGAAGACACCTTGGTGATGCTTATATTTCTCAATGTATTGAATATATCTAATGGCTGTTGTATTATTTTTACGTATCTTGGCATGTCCATAGAAATAGTCTTCTTCAGTTTCGGGTGTTTGCAAAAAAAAACCATCCGGCAACTCTTGTTGGGCATATGCAATGAATTTGTCATAATCTTCACGCATCATTGATATATCCAAATCATCATCCCACGGAATAAAGCCCGAATGACGAACAGCCCCAAGCAAAGTGCCTCCATCTGCATAGTAAACCAAATTATGCCTTTCACATATAGACTTGACGGCTTCCAAAAGTTCAAGTTCCACATTCCATACTGACCTTCGCTTATTACTAACAAAAAATTCATTCATTGTAAGACTATGATTATATTTATGCATCTTTCTTTATCTTTTGCTTCCTTTGTAATAATTGATCAACAGCAAAAACATATACATTGTCTTTAAACAATGCCAACATAAGTATATACCCCAATCCTCCCATTAAAATTAGAATCAAAAGGCCAATTATTGTATCTGGAACCATGCGGCAGGACAAAACAATAATTCCATACATAAATACACCTGCTATAATTTTCTTATACGAAAGACTGAGTATCTGTCTTAAATGCAAATATCCATCGCAATTAATTAAATACAAGGCTGAAATTATAATTTCTGCAATAATAGATGCGATTACGGCTCCTGCACTTTTCAAATAAGGAATCAATGCTAAATTCAGAATTAGATTGCATATGGCACCAACAATAAGATACTTTGCACTTTTAATCCTCAAACCTGCAGGATTATAATACTGATCACCCAACGCATTACTTATTGCAATAATTACAATGATAGGAGACAATAATTTGAGCAAAAGTATTACTCCATCATAACCTACCCCAAAAAAAATGGGTACAAATCTGTCAGAAATCGCTGCAATGCCAAAGGTAAAACCGAATCCTAATGCCAACATTATGCTCAATGAAAGTTGCAAATTAATCTTTATTTTATCGTATTCTTTATTAATAAACAAATATGAATTCCTTGCACATAACACAGCATTTAAAGATGTGAAAGTGATGGCTTTCGCTATTTCAATAACTTTTGTTGTTTGTTCATAAATGCCATTTTCATATGTGCTTTGAGTTATTGTTCCTATCAATGTTTTATCAAGTACTGTATAAATGGTAGTTGCCACTGATGGAACAAAATACACCATTACATCCTTCATGTGTCTGAATGGATTACATTCACTAAATCTGAGTTTATTCACATATTTTCTAAGATTCACCCATAATGTTATATTTCCAACAAATGTTCCGCCCCCCATGATTAAACAATAAACGGGAAGATCATCTGTTGATTTAACAAAAATGAATATGGCGACAACCTCTAGAACTCTAATTACCACATTTCTTGACACGATGTAAGGAAACAACTCCAAGCCTGCATAAAACCATGATATATCAAACAAAGCGGCTACAATGTATATTGTAAGGATTTCAAATACTACTATGTTTTCAGACTGGCACCCTATTAATATAATCCATCCGACAAACGCTAATAGAGTTGTTACTGCACGCAACAACTCTATCTCCCAAAATGCAACACTTACAGTCTTTTTGTTATCTCTTAGTCTTGCTATTTCTCTTGTGCCATACGTGGCAGTTCCCAAAACAGCCAATAAGCAAAAATACGATTGCAACGAATAAGAATAACTAAATATACCTACATTATCAACACCAAGCACCCTTGCAACATATGGTGTGGTAATAAATGGAGTAATTATTCTAAGAACTTGTGATATTGTATTTAAAATGAAATTAGTTCTAATTCTCATCATACCGGATAACGGTTACTACAAATAACACTCTGTCTATGAAATTTAAATGAAGATTCTGACAAAATAATTGTAATACAAAAAAAACAAAAGAAGTTCAAATGGTAGAATGCCGGATCAATAATATTTACTAATAAGAAAAACAATTGCATACCCAATCCCACAACCCCTATAATCAAATTGTCCGATTGTTCAGATATTTTATGTCGCATCATCTTTCTTACATTTCTAAATGTAATCAAGAATATGTGAATCATAGGAGTAAAAATCAAAATAAAGCCAACAACACCAGTCTCACAAAGCCATTGTAAATATGTGTTATGTACATCATGATTGTACTTGTTTTGAGTCATAAATTGCTCCCAGCCTATTCCTAATATCGGATTTTCCTTAAATAAGTTCCACGCTTGGTCCCAAAGTGCCAAACGACCTCCACTATAATCTTGACTATTAATATTTTTATATGTTAGTTTCTGAAAAAAATCATCGTATCTCGTAAGGTGACCTGTTTTATGCAGAATCATTAATGCTAATATAACGAACAACATAACCATCAATAAACATATGATTTTTTTAATAAACGCTTTTCCTTTACGAACGTCCAACGACATAATATAAAGACATAAAATTGTAATAACAAAAGCAATTATTTCGGATTTTCGATTTTCAAATAATATGGCGACAAAAAAAATGATGATTTTAATAAATGATAACGAACTAATACTTTTTCGCTGATTATCAAAAAACAGGCTGGCAAAAAAATAGAACAATGGAATAATGATAACATAATCCGCATAAGTTGAAGATCCTCCAATAGGAACCCCATACCCTTTCCTCATTTGATTATTTGCCATTTCTTGCACATACGGGCCCAATTTTGGATATATAAAATCCCAATAGACATTAGGATAAAGTTTTATTATAATTACATACAAAGAAATGACTACAGCAACTAAATTAACCCATTTAAAAAAACGATTTATTTCCTGTCTATCTGTTGTATATAAAACTGCCATCACCCCAAAAACTGCCATTGATATCATAATGGCTATTGTTGTGTGTTCTGCTTTATTTGAGTTTGGTGCTAAAGTGAAAAGTACGCATGTAATAATCAGCAACCAAAACCATATTCCATACCTTGACAAAGAAATGCAAGTGCGGTATTTGACTACTAAAAAAAAAGCACAAATTGTCATTATTAAATATCCGTATAAATAACGTATATTTAAGTCATTATAAATGAAATTTGTCAAAAGGAATATTGTTATTATTGACAGTATTCTATTCTTCTTTCGTACGACCCCAAATTGTTTCATTCCGCCAAGTTCATGTACTCTTTTACAAACACTTCCATTTCATCTTGTTCTTTCTTTAGCGTAATGGCATGCATTGCATCCGGCTTATCTTTTCGTGGTGTCATATAACTTATACCATATGAACTTTTAAGTACAGTATCGTAATCTTTAACTATCATTAATTTCTTATCCTCAAAATTAGTAAGAATATAATGAGTATTAATTGCGGCGGGCAAAACCATACTACTTCCAACTCTCGTGTCGTTAGACCGATGAACGAATGATTTATTACCTTGCAGTTGTTTCATAAACCATTTAGCCAGTCTTATTCGAAATCTATATGGTATTATTTGTGACATGTAAACCAAAGCATTAATAAAAAACTTATTTACCCCCTTATACAATCCATTCAAATTAGACATTCTTTGGTCAGAAATTGTTCTGGTCATCAAAATAAAAAATTTTGTTCCCGCCATTTTTAACCGCTGTACAAATTGCTTTTCTGAGATATAGTCATAAACAAATATATCCGCCCAAACTACCGGACAACCATTTCTTTTCATAACGAATTGAGGAAATCGATTAATATCAACGAATGCGAAACCTCTCGATAATTTAATTGTTTTCATCAATAAACAGAACTTATCAAAATTTTCACGATCCATTGTAATATCTGCATCATCATCCCACGCAATAAACCCTTTTTCCCGTATAGCTCCTAACAAAGTTCCTCCATGAAGTGAATATTTGATTCCATTTTGTACACATAATTTATGAAAATTCTCTAAAAGAATTAACAATTCTTTGTGTATCATTTCTATATCTTTCGACATAAACGCAGTATCTCCTTCTTCTTATTAATATATATGCTGCGGTGCACGTTCTTTTTCTGGTGGAAGTTGCATATAATCGCCAAATTGTTTTTTTAGATAATCTTCATATCTTGTAATAATAAAAAACTCCTTATTTTCAAATTTGTGCAATTCATAGCCATCCATTATATTATCTTTATATTGGTATGAGATTAACTTGAACTTATCATTAAATATACTTAAATGCTTGCTTCCTTTTTTATTACCAATTTGAGAGACTTTATCATACCGAGAAAAAAGATTCTTCTTATTAAAAAAATGACCCAAAAAGGCTGTAACTTTAATACAAAAAGAATAAAACCAAGAATACTCCCTATACATAGAGTTTTCACGAAGCATTCCTTGCAATACCATCAATCTTATTATCTGAATTTTGTTAACGATTTTACTATTAGGGACCCTATCCATTACAAATAAATCTATTGAAGGTACATATCCGTTAATTTTGTGACATTTACGGACACGATAAACCCATTGATCTTGTTCTAAAATATACTCCAGATCCGTGGCATTACTCATTGCTATAATAAATTTCTCATAATTACAACGGTCGAACATAATATCAAAATCATCATCCCATGGGATAAAACCGTTATGTCGGATCGCACCCAAAAGTGAACCACCGGTCAGGCTGTATTTAATTCCATTCGTTTCACAAAACGAATGAATAAAGCACATCAAATCAAGTAATTCATTATGTAAATTGCCTAATCCGTACGATTCTTTTTTTGTCATACATCAAACTAATCATTATATTTCAAAAGGTAAATAATATCACAATAATTTCAAATATTAACGAATTTAAGTATCATATTTACAATAGATGTACTATCCATGCCATACTGTTGTCGCAAATAATGCTGATTGCCCACTCGTATGCTATATTCATCATTTAAACCAATCCGTAACAATCTTGCCCTTTTAAATCGCATTTCTGCCATAACTTCTGCCACAGCACTTCCGAAACCTCCGATAATATTATGTTCCTCGACTGTAACAATAAGATCAGTTTCTCTGGACACAAATTCTATTGTTTCTTTGTCAATAGGTTTAACTGTAGGGAATGTATAAATTATTGGATTGTATCCTATTTTTTGGAGTTTATCGTATGCTGCAGTTACTTCTTCAAATATAGCACCCGTGGAAAAAATCGCAATATCTTTGCCATCATGAACTTTTATTGCTTTACCGATTTCAAAATTTTCAATTTTGTTATGTATTCTTTTTTCACCACCGCGACCTAAACGTAAATATGCTGTTCCTTTTGTTTTTGCTAAAACTTTTGTACACTCTTCTGCCTCAACCAAATCTGCAGGAGCCATAACCACAACATCTGGTAACGCTCTAAGAATGGCCAAATCTTCAGTGGCTTGATGACTCATTCCAAGAGATCCATAAACAAATCCACCTCCGACACATACTACTTTAACATTTGCTTTATGATAAGCACAATCATTTCGTATTTGTTCTAAGCATCTTAAAGTTGGAAAATTTCCAATACTATAAGTAAACACAGTTTTCCCTTCCATTGCCATTCCTGCAGCAACAGAAGTCATATTCTGTTCCGCGATTCCGGCATTGGTAAATTGATTAGGACATTGTTCCCAATATGGTTTTAATACACCAAAACCAAGGTCACCAGTAACCAATTCTATATTTTTATTCTCTTTGGCTAAACCAATTAGCGTTTTTACAAATGTATCTCTCATAGTGAGGTATTATGAACAAATTCTCTACTACCCGGCTTGGCCTCTACTCTCCGCATTTTTTCCGGGTAAGTAGTATTCCATGTTTTCGAAAATGTATGGTCGTTTCCTATATCATCTGTTTTTGTTGGCATTTTTGGATTTGGAATACCATTGGGCGTATAAGGATCAACTATACCTCTTGGCATAGATTGGTGCAATTCATTTACTGAACAATCGTACTCCCAACCATCATGCGGGAATCGATAATGCCATAGAATATCATTTTCCATAAATGATATTCCATACCCTTTAATAGTATCCGCTATTATAACAGTCGGCTTATGGGGAACTATATTACCGTATTCTTTAGATTTATTAAACGCTTCTTTTAATTCTTTGTGATCATGGCCATTAATTTCAATGACATTCCATCCGAATGCATTCCATTTGTTTGCAAAATCCTCTAATTCAAAAGTATTTTCATTGAAATCAAGACTTTGCATCCGGTTATGATCTACTATTGCAATTAAATTATTCAATCGAAAGTGATTGGCGAACAAAGCGGCCTCCCAAACTGCCCCCTCGTTGCATTCTCCATCACCTAAAACAACAAATACACGATGATCTGTCAATCCATCTTTTTTTGCTGCATATGCCATACCACAAGCAGCAGACAAACCATGACCTAAAGAACCTGTTGAAAAATCAACTCCAGGCAAATGATGTGACACATGACCAGAAAGACGACTCCCATTAGCATAGTGAGTTTTTAACTCCTCAACGGGGAAAAAACCAGACTCTGCAAGTGCTGCATAAATACTAGCACCAGCATGTCCCTTTGATAAAATAAACCTATCCCTTCCATTCCATTTTGGATTATCGGATTTATAATTCAAAACATTGCTATAAAGCATAGCAATAATATCTGCAACTGACATTATTGCTCCGATATGGCTGCCTCCTGACAAATGTGTCATTTCAACTCCATGTCGCCTAATGAGCCATGCCAACTGTTCACTTGTTAGTTTCTTCATGCTATAGTTTATCTTTTGATACGTTATCCAACAACTCTAATTCTTCGACAGTAAGATTCCAATCTGTACCTTCTATGTTTTCGGAGATTTGGGCTGGTCTTTTGGCTCCAACAAGGACAACAGAATCTCCTAATTTGTCAAGAATAAAACGTATGGCAACCGCAGGAATGGGTTTATTGTGCTCTATCGCAATTTTTTTCATTACATCAACAATTTCCAAATTCTTCACCAGTTTATCTCCATGGAAATTGACGTATATATCTCTACTTCGTCTATCATCGGAACCAAATACTATCGTTTTATCGTATTTCCCTGTAAGAACACCTTGTCCCAAACTACCCCAAGTTAATGGGCTGATAGAATAATTTTTACTTAACTTATATAGATCGCTCTCATTTTTCCTACAAGCCAAACTATACTCATCTTGCACACTTACAATCTTACCTACAAATGGTTTTATTTCTTCAAATTCAGTTTCATGAATATTAGAAAGACCATAATAACGAATTTTGCCTGATTCTTTTATTCTTTCAAGAGTTTCAATAACAATATCAAGAGGTGTAGCATCTCTGTAATGAACTTGATAAAGATCAATATAATCTGTTTTTAAACGTTTTAAAGATCTATCGAGCGCCACTTTTATATATTCGGGGCTATTATCATAAAATGTCTTTCCATTTTCAACACGAACACCAAATTTATCTGCAATTACCACACTGTTTCTCTTAGTACCCAATGCTTTACTAAGTGTAATCTCGCTTTGTCCCAATCCATATGTATCTGCCGTATCAAAGATAGTAATACCATTATCAATAGCCGATTGCACTGCATGAATCAGTTCGTTCTCTTGCACATTTCCCCAACCATAACCTCCCATAGGGCAACCGCCCATACACAATCTAGATACTTTAAGAATAGAGTTTTTTAGTGTTATATATTCCATTGTCCTACCAATTATTATCTATGTTCTTTCTTAAATAAATACCCGTATGTTTTTTGTAAAACTTTCAATATAGTTTTAAAGAAAATTCCACAATCCGTGGCAAGACTAACAGTTTTTGCATATTTTATTCTTAATGCATTTTTTTGGGGAAGAACATATTGTTCATACTTTTCATCGGCATTTTCTGAACCAACAATTTCATCTAAATTAATAAATTCTATTGAACTAAAATCTGTTATACCAGGACGAACTGTTAATATTATTTTTTCTTCACCTTTATATTGTGAAGTATATTTGAGTAACTCTGGTCGAGGGCCTATAAAACTCATATTTCCACAAAGTATATTGATCAGATTAGCAGTTTCATCAAGTTTTGTTTTCCTCAGTATGCGTCCCACTTTAGTAATTCTTGGATCATGCATTGCTGTAGTTCCCCCTCCTATTTGATCTGCATTTTTTACCATTGTTCGGAATTTAAAGATCTTGAATGGTATGTCATTAAATCCGCCTCGCTGTGGTCTATAAAAAACAGGACGCCCATCTTCTATAAGTATCGTTAATGAAATAAATAAGAACAAAGGTATTAAGCAAATCATTAAGAAAAACGCAGTTATAAAATCTATAACTCTTTTTATAAAACGATTGTAAATACCATTAGTTTGTATATCAATATTATCACTCATACTTCTATCTAACCCAATTTATGGTTCTACAACTAATCTAAAACCTATACTTGACGCTTTTTTATTTAAAGGATACGCTCTTCGCGCTGAAAGATGCAGACACCACGCCGTAGTTGTATCATTGGTAATTGCACCACCCCTAAAAGGATACATAAGTTTGTCTATGTCTGCAGATAAATCTTGACATATTTCAAAAACATTACCCGTCATATCGTACAATCCTAGTTCATTAGGATTCTTTGTAGTCACAGCATGCGTTCTATCTCCTGCATTGTTTTTAAACCAAGCTACCTCATCAATATCATCACTTCCTGAATACTTTTTATCAGTTGATTTCTTTCCTCCCCGGGCTGCGTACTCCCATTCCGCTTCAAATGGTAAACGAAATTGTTGACCTGTTATTTCATTAAGTTTCTTAATAAACGCATGCACATCATACCATGAAACATTTTCTACAGGGTAATTGCCATCTCTATTTTTAAAGTACGATGGATTGCTACCCATAACGGCGAACCATAATTCTTGAGTTACCTCGGTTTCTCCAATAAGAAAATCATCAACTATAACTTTGTGAACAGGCCGTTCGTTTTCGCAGGCCTCGTCTCCTTGTCCTGGTGTGGCACCCATCATAAACGAGCCGCCCTCAACAGCTATCATTTTAAATTTTATACCATTAACTTCGAATTCACGGTCTGAAATTGTACTACACGAATCAAGCATAACACACATTATCACAACAACAAATGCCTTTAATGTTTTCATTCTCTATAGTTAGCCAATAAATAATATACTAATAACGACCTAAATAAGCATTTGATACTCCGACACATTATTCAAACTACCCGACAAACAATATCCTACATCCGTTTTTGATAAAACTCCAGTTTTCTCAAGATTTATGGTGGTTGTTAGAATGTCTTTGTTACTGAAAAAATCTTGCGGGTAACCCACTTCCCTAATAATATATTCGATGTCCTTAATGGCAGAATAATTGCAAATGCTGAGTATGCCTACTATTGCCGAAGCTATTATCAACGATTTGTTATCAAATATGGAGTTAACAAACGTGGCGCTTTGCAATAAATATGGGATACTACGCCTATATGATTCTTTAATACACGAATCGACAGTTTTAAGCATATGCTCCAAAGTTTGCTTCGTGTCGGCGTCGTACTGGCTTTGTAGATTTTTAATTTCAATTGAAAGAGCATCTATCTCATCGAAATACGCCAAACGAGGATCTTCGATATCAAAACAATTTCTCTTCCCAAAAATGTTTAGCATCAATGCCGATTTATGCAGCCGAAGTCTGTCGAAAGGTGAAAGTTCGGTCTTCAACCTCATCAGAATCAGCATACATAATATTGCTTTTGAATCGCTCACTTGTTAATACTGAAAGCGTATATTACTCAAAACACCTTCGAACAATTTCAATTACAACATTTTGTTCCGCAATAGTCATTTTGTTGTCACTGGGTAGACATAGACCGCGAGCGAAGACATCAGCACCAATATCATTGCTTACCCCATTGACATAGTCAGGAACAAATGGACACATGTTGTAAAGCGGTTGCAAGTGCATCGGTTTCCAAATAGGACGCCCCTCGACATTGTATTTTGCAAGAGTCTCAAGTATTTCGGTTGGACAACTTTTCCCCTTTACCGGTGTATATGTTGCTTCCGTGTCTGTTCTTTTTTGAGGACACATGGCATCTGTGTCAATAAGCAGACACGAAAGCCAATAATTTGGTTGACTGTTTTTGACATCGTACGGATTCAGCGCAATCGGCAATCCTTTCAAGCCCTCTTTATATCGCTCATATATTGCTTTTTTTTGAGCAATATGCTCATCAAGATGCCCCATCTGACCGCGTATCACTCCTGCAATAATATTCGACATACGATAGTTATAACCCATATCTTCATGTTGATACCATGGCGCTGCCTCACGCGACTGAGTTGACCATTTGCGGACTTTGTCGGCGTCTTCCTTGCTGTCAGTAAGGAACATACCTCCCGACGAGCCTGTGATTATCTTATTACCATTGAAACTGATTGCTCCAAAATCACCAAATGAGCCTGTTTCCCTACCTTTATATTTTGCACCCAATGACTCTGCTGCATCTTCAACAATAAGCGCACCATGACGATCGCAAACAGCGCGGATTTCATCAATTTTGGCAGGAATACCATAAAGATGCGCAATCACCACCAACTTAACCTCGGGATATAACTCAAAGGCCCGCTCAAGTGCGGCAGGGCTGATATTCCATGTATCATACTCCGTATCGATAAAGACCGTCTCCCCACCTTCATATGCCACAGAATTGACCGTTGCATTAAAAGTCATATCGGAACAAAACACCTTGTGACCTTGAAGAGTTCCGCAATTTGGTTTTGCCTGTCCATATAGTTTTTCTCCGGCAAGTTTGGTCGCCAAGTGAAGCGCTGCAGTTCCACACGAAAGCGCGACTGCATATTTAACCCCAATACGCTCTGCCACTATTCGTTCCACCTCGTTGATGTTCTCACCGGCTGTAGTTATCCAATTCTTATCAAAAGCATCGTTTACCCACTTTTGCTCGTCACCATGCATTGTAGGCGACGACAGCCAAACCTTCTTTTCAAACGGCTTTATGTCGTTCCGATTTTGAAACATTTCTATTCTGTTTTTAGGCTCTAGGCTTCAGGCACTAGGCATTATGTTATTCAATTAATCAATTATTCAGTTAATCAATCCTTCCAACTGTCCGCCTGGCAAATCAACTGCTATGTTAGCCAAACCATCAAGAACAATAACAAAGCGTTTTTTACCGTTTATGCGGCTCACAACGCCCTGTAATCCATCAAATTGTCCGTCGTGAATTGTTACTTTGTCACCCACAGCAAAATCGACACTCTCAAGTTTGACATCAGACGCACTGCACACTGCCATGAAATCGTTCATCTGCTTATCGCTCACAACCATACTTGAATTTGAATTGCGATCGACAAGATAATGCACATCGTATTTCATAACATTAACTATGGTAAAACGGTTTTCTGCTTCAACATGAACAAAAACCATCGATGGCAGCACAAGTACTTCTATCTTTTTCTTGCGCCCGTGGCCGTAGTAGTGGTATTCAGTTATGGTGGGCAGGAAGTACTCCACTCCCATCGTCTGTAGCACGGTTCTAACAGCTTTCTCCTGACGCGGCTTTGTCTTGAGCACATACCAATTTGCCATATATACACAGCTTCGCCACTGTCGGGTGTGGCATAATTTTACGACCATACTGACTTTAGTTTGACAAAACCTTTGCTAATCAGCGCAATAGGCTCGACAAAATGCCAATATGCCATTTTAATTTTATACAACGCAATAATAACACTATATCGCGTAAATTGGAATTGATACGTGCACAAAAAAAGCGGCCTTTTTGAAGCCGCTTTTCTCTATTGATTTTGTTCTTTTATTCAGCAGGTGTGAAATCGAAAGAGTAGTTTCCGAAATCGCCAGCATCACAATAAATATTGAATAACACTGTAAATGAACCTGTACATGAATTATAGTTTCCGCTGACGATTTTATACGTATATGAGCCATAACCTTCTGTGCCCCAATCTGCATCCAAATCCTCCGACAACACAAAAACGTTGCGGTTTGAAATCTCATACGAATCGGGATCGATTTCGAAGAAAACTTCATCTTTACCTGAAACGCCATCCAAATCGTTCAAACCTTCGACATAGATTTTGTATGGATTTGCGGGATCCGCAGCAAGCACTACACTGCCTTTGGCTTCCCAATCCTCACTTACAACATCATAATCACCCTGTGTCAAATCCGAATCGAAAGCGCAAACAATTTTAATGTTTGCCGCGGCAATACTACGTGTGGTTTTTCCACCTTTGGTTGTAAGCACGTACATTGTGAAAACATCACCTGCCAAGACGCTGTCTTTGTTCAGCCCCATTTGGTCGATAATATCTTTTGCCTTGAGTGTCACGTTTGCTGGAAGGCTAGAAATCTCCTCCATAATTGTAGCATTTTCGCCGTTATAAGTTACTTCAATGCTGGCTTTGTCGACATTATCACCTTCGTCAAGCGACACGGTAAACTCAACGGCTGTTGTCTCCAGCTCGGTTGTGAAAACTGGCGCAGAAGTGAACTCAAACAGAGGAACCACGTTCTCACCACGTTGTTTGACCGGATTCTCGTTAGTATTCTCGCATGAAGCGAATACCATGCCACATGCAAGAGTCCATATTGCTATTTTCAAATTTTTCATGATTCAAACATTAATCGGTTAAACAATAATTAATGGTCACCTCCGGCCCACCAAACGTTGTCTTTATAAACGTCGGTATTCGAGAACGCTTCGTACACATTGGTATTTGTTGTTACATCGTCACCACCGTAAGCATAGCGCAACGGGAATTTGTCTGGATTCGGGTGTGCCAATACTATATGCTCCTCGCCCAGCGATTTCCAACGGCGGATGTCGTTATATGCCTCAACGGCCTCTTCCTCGTAGAATGCAATGTATTTCTGCGTTGCCACCTCAGTCAGAGCATTTGATGCTTTAATATTGGCAATCACATCTTTAACATAAGGATTCATCAACGAGTCAGGAACTGCGACGTTGACTTTCTTGCAAGCTGCAGTTATAGCCTTCTCGCATGCCTCTTTTGTTTTGTCGACATCGCCCAAACGAGCGTAAGCCTCTGCTTTCAAGAACTCAATCTCATGGTAGCTCAACAAATATGTTGGAGCTGTTTTGGTTGATATTCCTGAAATAGCATAATAACCTTGCTGTTGGAGTGGTTTTCCGTTTTCAGCTACAACAAAATCGCCAGTATTAGGATTTTCGACATAATAAATCAACTCGCGCGGATCATTCAATGAGAGCAGAAGTTCATCGAAACTTGCACTTGCACCAAGATAATCACGATCTATCATAAACTGATAGAACGGGCTTGTGGCCACAACACCATCGTAAAGAGCAAATTTAGCTTCCTCGTCGGCGCTTTCGAATGAATTATTAGCGTATTCAATAACTTTGTTCATTTCGGCATTCTTGTCACTGGCGCGACCCATAAGGCGCATTGTGTAGCGTGCTTTAAGTCCGTATGCGAATTTTGTCCATAATTCAATATCGCCGCCATAATAGAAGTCCTGATTATCCAAATCATATTGGCAATCTTTACCGAAATTATCGATTGCGGAATCAAGATATCCGAAAATCACCTCATAAATCGACTCCTGCGAATCCAACTTCGGAGTGTAGATCACACCTGGCTGCAAAGCCTCTGTCCATGGCACATCGCCAAACAAATCGGTGAGCACGGCCAAATTGTATGCTGACAATACTTGCGCCACACCTAATCCGTAGTAGTTTTCAGCCTCTTCGCCACCTTCGCTGCATTTTTCGATACATACCTTCAAGTTCGACAAATTCTGATAAATCTGCGACCACTCATTATTATAGGTGGAACTCATGTCGGCTTGTGCGCCTCTAATCTCAGCCAAATACAACTGGTTGTAAATTCCAACATTGTACTCGATATAACATGATGCGTAAAATGCCAAATTAGCACCCACGATACTAAACGCCGTTGAAGTCATAACATCAGTAAGAATGAATCTCGACGCCATATCGGTAGGATTATTCTTATTAGTGTTGATTTCGTCCATTTTGTCTTCGCTGCAGGCAACTGCAAACAAACCGAAGACTATCAAAACTATTTTACTTAAATTCTTTTTCATCTCCATAAGTATTTAACTGTTAGAATTTAACCTCAACGCCAAAACCGAAACTCTTTGTCTGCGGCATCGAGAAACGCTCGAAACCACCAGTCATGTTTCCTGTTCCTTGCGATGATTCTGGGTCGAAATTATCCAACTCGCTCCACAGCAACAGGTTTCTTGCAAATGCTGACAAAGAAACTGTGGCTTTGGGTATCACTGACGATGGAATTGTATAGCGAAGAGCAACCTCGCGCAATTTTACGAATGAGTTGCCGTAAACTGCTGCCTCTGAAATATTACTCAAAACATCAGAATACAATACCTCATATGCATCAGGGTCGTTGGCTCCACCACGCACGATATCGTTTTTAGTGCCATCGGCCTTATAACCTTCATAAACGAAAGTTGAAGTACGGTCTTCGGTTTTTGCTGAAACACCATACATATCGAAGCAGTTATTCGATCCGTGATACATGTGTCCGCCTTGTTTCCACTCAAGCACAGCACTCAGAGTCAGTCCCTTATATGTCACATCGGTGCTTGCTCCTGCAATGAAATCGGGCGATACATTTGCCAACACTTTCTCCGGTGCCTCCATCGGCATACCATAGGTGAGAGATGATGGATCTTCGTCAACCAGGATGTGTCCATCATCGTCTCTTGCAAATGAAACACCGTAAATAACAGGCATTTCATAACCAACTCCCAAACGAACTTGAGGATCGACAAAGCCGCCTAAGAAAATGCTCTCAACACCATCGGCCAGTTCGTCGACAACGTTCTCCATTTTGGTAAAGTTGAAATTGACGTTCCACTCCAAATCATTGGTTCTGACCGGAGTTGTGTAAATAACAACCTCGTGTGCGTTGGTGTGAGCCTTACCTGCGTTCATTGTCAACGAGCTGAATCCTGTCGAGCCGGCCAAAGGCACATCGAATATCTGGTCTTTGATGTTCTGTTTCGAGAACGTGTAATCGAAGCCCAAACGGTTGTTGAAGAATTTCATGTCAAGACCGATTTCGAAACTTTTGGTGTTCTGCGGTTTCAAATTCGGATCGTAAGTTGACGGATATTGCTGATACGACTTGGTACTTTGGATTGGATAAGAGATAGGCTCTCCACTCCACATACCGCCGCCGTATTCCGGAACATCATAATATGGCTGATAATAACGCTCTGCCATACCAACCTCGGCAAATGAGAAGCGGGCTTTGGCAAACGACAGCCAATCAATATCCTGCAATGGCTCCAATGCTGTTGCCACAAATCCTAACGAAACCGAAGGATAGAAGAACGAACGGTTACCACGCGGCATCTTCGATACAATATCGTTACGTCCTGTAGTGTTCAAGTAAATCATGCTCTTGAAATCCAACGAAGCGCTATAGAAGAAACCGACAGTGCGGTATTCGCTTTGTTCCTCTTTAGAGGTAACGGCACCACTTAAATTCTGAATATGGTTCCAACCTCCGAAATTGAACTTCTCACCATACTGTTCATAGAATTTATAACGCTCATGATTGAACTCATTACCAACCATCATGTTGAAATTCATTTCATCGGTTAATCTCCAGTCATAACCCAAAGTAAACAATGAGTTAACTGTTGCGTCGGTTTCGCCGTAATTGTCAATCACGCCTTTCTGACCCTTGCTTCCGTACCCCCAAATATCCTGATAGTGAGTAGTGTACATATCCATACCCAACTGATATTTGGCATTCAGTTTCATTGTTTCGTTCAAATCGATGTTGAATCCAATATTTGCGTTTCCAAAGAAACGGTTGGTCTCCTCGTTGAATGTGTTGTTTTTCTCCACCCAATAAGGGTTGTCAAATGTCAGAGCGCGATAATAAATCTGAGTATAGGGATCGTCGGGTGCGCAATAAGGTGTTCCTTTCAAATCGTAACTTACAGGACCCATAACAACACCTTGCAACGAAGCGTCATTGGCTCCTGTCAGTTTATCAACATTCACATTTGAATAGTTGGCATTGAACCCGGTTGTGAAATATTTACCCAATTTGCGTTCTGCCGAAGCATTACCAGTCCAACGTTTCATTCCTGTGTTCAGAGCAATACCATCTTGTGTGGTATTTCCCAGACTAAGGGAATAGTTGCCTTCTTCGCTTGCTTGGCTAATATTCACACCCGTTGTTGCTGTGATACCTGTGCGAAAATAATCTTTCCAGTTGTTGTAAGCTTTCGGCTCAAGCCATGGATCCAAACCTGCAGCTGCACGCTGCGGCACATAGTACTTACCCTCTTGAATACCATATTCCTGAGTATAAACGTTATCGGTGTTACCGCCATAATCGGGATCGTCAGGCAAATCCTCGATTTTCGGACCCCACGACATTGAAGAGTTCGGGATGTATTTTCCTTTAGAACCTTGTGCATAAGTCGTTTGATATTTAGGATTGCGCGAAACGATATCGAAACTAACATCCTCCGATATGGTTACAATGGTTTTACCTTTCTCGCCGCCCTTGCCGCTTTTGGTTGTTATTACAACAACACCGTTCGAAGCACGCAAGCCGTACAACGCTGCGGCGGCCTGGCCTTTCAATACGTTTATGCTCTCAATATCATTCGGGTTTATGTCGAGCGAACGGTTTGTAAAGTCAGCACCAGTAACACTCTGGCCTGTACTACGGGCTCCAGACTCAATAGGCATTCCATCAACAACGTATAGAGGTGCGTTATTGCCTGTGAATGAACGAGAACCGCGAATTACAAACTGAGCCGAAGCACCTGGCATACCGCTTGATACTTTAATATCAACACCTGCGACTTTTCCTTGCATTGCGCGGCTCAAATCGGGCGAGGCGGCTCTTGTCAGATTTTCAGACTTGATTTCTTGCACAGCGTAGCCTAACGCCTTGGCTTCTTTCTTGATACCCAAAGCTGTAACCACAACCTCATCCATTCCAATGGTCTCTGGATCCATTGTGATGTTGAACGTAGTGGTACTGCCAACTGGCACTTCCTGTGTCTGCATTCCCATAAACGAGAACACAAGAGCTTCGACATCGCTTGCCACACTCAGGGTAAACTTACCGTCGAAATCAGTAATCGTTCCCTGCGTTGTGCCTTTTACAACAACATTGACACCCGGCAACGGCTGGTTGTCTTCCGACGAAATAACCGTACCTGTCAAGGTCTTGTTTTGTGCATTAACCAATTGTGCCCCAAGGAACAGAAGGCCAACAATCAGCATTGCAATTTTCTTCATAAACCTTATGAATTTAATTAAACTAATAGTTGCTTTACAAATCACAAAAGAACAAAAAAATATTTATCTGCGCAAAGATTTTAGATACAGACATAACAACACGTATAATACGTAATTACAGATTATATATGTGTCGAAAAATCATTTCTGCCGGACATCGGTCTGCAGATTCACCGCACTACTCACTCTCAATAACCTGGAGTTTGGCATATTTAAGCAGCAGTTTCTTCTCGCCCGATTTCGGGAAGAATATGATGGCCGCTCGGCTGTCACCCTCACCATCCATCCGGAGAACCCTACCCTGCCCGAACTGATGGTGCATGACCGTAACGCCGGGACGGATTTTGTCGATGGGCGATGGCTGGATATCCGAAGACTGGCTCGATTGCTGTCTAAGTTGCTGTAATCGGCGTTGCGCTGCAAATGACGCACCAATCGGCGCTTTTGTTTGGCCGAACGTGCCTGAACTGAATGAACTAGAACCGAATGTGGGACGACCTGCACTGCCCATTCCCGTTGTGGTATGTGAAAGAAACTGCGGGTCGATATCTTTGATGAAGCGGCTCGCCACCGTCTGTTCGCGCGTACCACCGTATTTGGCACGGCTGCGACTGTATGAGATGGTTGCCTGCTGCATGGCTCTTGTCAGCGCCACATAGAACAAACGGCGCTCCTCCTCCAACTCATGCTGGCTATAAACCGACATTGCCGACGGGAAAAGCCCCTCCTCCACACCTACTATATAAACATACGGGAACTCCAGACCTTTGGCCGAATGGATAGTCATAAGCGTAATGCTGTCGGCACCTTCGGTGCGTTTGTTGTCCTGGTCGGTTATGAGCGCCACATTTTCGAGGAACCCGGCCAGTCCCGGCGTTTCGCCCTCCTTGTAATTGGCTGCCACATAATCGCTTATGCCACGCAAAAGTTCCTCGATATTTTCGAGTCGGCTTTGGTCTTCAGGATCATCGGAATTCTGGAATTCGTTCTTAATTCCTGCAGTATTGATTATTTCACTAGCCAAATCGTAAGCATCAATTTTCTCGAGTTGCGGAATAAATTTGGAAATCAAATCTGTGAACCCTTCAACTTTCGCCATTGTTCCTCGATTGAGTCCGGCCATTGACAGCAGATCGGTATTCGTCAGAACCGCCCACATACTGCAACCATTTTCGTTGGCCGCCGCTGCAATCTTCTCGACAGTGGTCTCACCAATTCCGCGCGCAGGATAGTTGATGATTCGCTTAAGAGCCTCATCGTCGTTGTTATTGACAATCAGCCGCATATAAGCAATGGCATCTTTCACCTCTTTGCGCTGGTAGAATGACTGACCTCCATAAATCTTATACGGAAAATTGCGCTTTCGCAGAGCCTCCTCAAAGGTACGGCTCTGGGCATTTGTGCGGTAGAGAATGGCAAAATCGCGGTAGTGACAGTGATTATTGGCGATTTTTGCAAAAATGTCGCCAACCACATTGTAACTCTCTTCAATGTCGGTCATTGCAGCCATAACGCGCACTGGATCACCCTCGTCCTTTTCCGAAAAAACATCTTTCGGGATCTGATGTTCGTTCTTCTTAATCAGGCTGTTAGCCGCAGAGACAATATTCTGCGTCGAGCGGTAGTTCTGCTCCAGTTTGAACAATCGGCACTGCGGATAATCGTTTTTGAAGTTCAGAATGTTCTCAATTTTAGCGCCGCGGAACGAATAGATACTCTGCGCATCATCGCCCACCACACATATATTCTGATGTTGCTGCGCCAATTTCTTGATAATCAAATATTGGGCAAAGTTTGTATCCTGATACTCATCGACTAAAATATACTTGAACTTCTGCTGATACTTGTCGAGAATATCCGGATTATCGCGGAAAAGGATGTTGGTGTTGAGCAGCAAATCATCGAAATCCATTGCCGAAGCCTGGCGGCACCGTGCCACATACCTAACATATATGTCGCCAATGAGCGGCATGCGGTTTGCGTTATCGGCGGTCATCAGTTCGCCATTGGCCTTGTAAGTTTCAGGCGTAATCAGATTGTTTTTTGCCATCGATATTCGATTGGCAATGTGGTTGATCTTATAAACCTTGTCATCGAGACGCATCTCCTTGACAATGGACTTGATAAGGCTCTTTGAATCGGTTGTGTCATAGATGGTGTAAGCCGACGGGAATCCTAACCTCACGCTCTCCGCACGCAGGATATGGCTGAAAATGGAATGGAATGTTCCCATAACAATCGACTGCGCATCGGAGCCGCCAACAAGCGAATCGATACGGTTCTGCATCTCACGGGCTGCCTTGTTGGTGAATGTTAGAGCAAGAATATTCCATGGCTTGACTCCGTTGGCAAGCAAATGCGCTATTCGATAGGTGAGCACACGAGTCTTGCCCGAACCGGCACCCGCCACAATCAGGCACGGACCTTGCGTAGCCTGCACTGCAGCACGCTGCACATCGTTCAATTGGTCGAGATAGTTTTCCATTTCAAAATGTATCAGACATCGGCAAATTACGATAAAAAAGTTAAGCAATCGGGAATATCGGCAGACATAGTTTTTAACAAAACTGCAAATCGAATCTTTTGCCCTAATTTTTATAATATTGCGCTCAAATTTGAGTTATAGTATCGACACAACATTTTACGATGACCAGACACCTACTATCAATATTGTTATGCAGTTGCTTACTGGCATCGAGCGGCAGTGTCCTTGCTCAAATTACCGCTAACGCCAACAGAACCGACACCACCTCCTACAAGACCGATTCTATTGCCAACGATCCCATTTTCGTCTACTATTCCGACCCGCGTGGATTCAGTACCACTGGCACTTTGAAGGCATCGGTGCCCGACAGTAGCAATTTGACATTCAACTGGTTTAAATACAACGAGAGCACTTCAGCCTTCGACATCTCTCTCAAAACCGAAAAAGGCGTGTCGGAATCAACAAAAGACAACTGCACTCAAGGCGGCTATATGGTGACCATTCAAAACGATTCATGCACCTGGGACACAACGTTTTACGCATGGGTATTTCAGAATGAGTTCAATGTGAGCGCCATAAACGTATACAACTCAACCTGCGAACTGATAGAGTTGCACACTTCAATGGCCTATGACGAGGAGTTCGAATACTACGACCGTGTTAGCGGCAAGCCCCTCACATATTTCAGTGACAACATCAAGTTCATGAAATTCAAATGGGAGGCCACACCCGGAGCCGGTGCAATTCCATCAGTAAAAAACCCGGTTTTCGAAGCACCCACAAAACCAACTGTTTATCGGTTAACGGTTGAAGACTCACATGGCGAAAGCCGCTCAAAGAAACTCGAAATTGAGGAGGGCGACGACAATGGTGACGGCAACCTCTATCTGAAAGCCGTAAAAGCAAAATTCGCGGCAAGCAGGTCTTTTGTACCGATGGAAGAAACCGACAGCAGCGGACAAGCCCCGTTGGCAGTGCAATTTATTGACAGTTCGGAGAACGCAATTGAGTGGAACTGGTTCTTCTACAAACAGAAAGACCGCCGCAAAAATGAGGAGGACTCCCTTCTGATACCACCTATAATGAATACGCAATTCATCACGGACTCACTAATTTATACGATGCCGAACCAAAAATATGGCTACGATGTGGCTTTGGAAGTGAAAGGTCCTGTATACGTGATTGATGGTGAGCAACACCAATGTATCGACCGCCTGCTGAAAGAAGATTATATCAATGTCGACTCTTCATTCATCGCCAAAAATCCAGAGATTCCAAACGCATTTACCCCTGGCGGTGCAAATCCCGTATTCATCTTTACCGATGAGACCATGCCTAAATCAATCCGATTTTTCCAGATAAAAATTTACAACCGTTGGGGCGTAAAAATCTACAGTTACGAGGATAACAGCGGAAATTGGGAAGGTTGGGACGGCAGCACATTCGGCTTTGGCGACGCGCCGTCAGGCGTCTATTTCTACACCATCTATGCCGAAGGCTGGAACGATGAGGAATTCCGCCGAAAAGGATACGTACACCTGTTCAGAAAGAAGTAAAGCGACCTGCATTTTCTGACGCAGGCACAATCCCAATCACATTCTAACAACTGATTAGTCCGTCTTGCATTGTTATTGTGCGGTCCGACATTTTTGCAAGACTCATGTCGTGAGTAACAATCACAAACGTTTGGTTGAACTTGTCGCGCAAGTCGAAAAAAAGTTTGTGCAATTCCTCTTTGTTTATAGTGTCGAGATTGCCTGAAGGCTCATCAGCCAGAATAACTTCCGGACCGTTAATCAGCGCACGCGCCACAGCAACACGCTGCTGCTCACCTCCCGACATCTCACGCGGCTTGTGATACAATCGGTGCCCTAAATTCAGATATTCAAGCAATTCAATAGCTTTAGCCTCACTCTGCTTGCGCGTTCCGCTGTTTATCAAAGCTGGAATCATAACATTCTCAACAGCAGTAAATTCAGGCAACAATTGGTGCCCCTGAAACACGAATCCCAAATTACGGTTTCGGAATTTCGACAACTCCCTCTCCGACAAAGCCGTAACATCAACACCGCCAATCAGCACCTTACCGCTGTCCGGGCGCAACAATGTGCCAACAATCTGCAACAAAGTTGTCTTGCCAGCGCCACTTTTTCCAACTATCGAGACAATCTCTCCCTTCTCAACCTCAAGGCTGATGCCTTTCAAAACCTCAACATCGCCATACGACTTGTGAATATCAGAAATGCTAATCATCAGATTCAATTTTGTTTTCCGCCATAAAAGTATAAAACAAAACAAGGCTGCCAAACGGCAGCCTTGCTGATATTTCATTTGACAATGAATTCTTATTTAGCCTCTTCAGCTTTTTTAGCTTGGCGGTTAAGCAAATCGAATGTGATTGGCGTTGCCACGAACAGTGAAGAGTAAGTACCAACTGCGATACCAATCATCATTGCGAAGATGAATCCGCGGATAACCTCACCACCGAAGATGAAGATGGTTATCAATACGAGCAATGTGGTTACCGAAGTATTGATGGTACGTGCCAATGTGCTGTTGACGGCACCGTTCATCACCTCTTGCAGGCTGCGTTTCGATTGCAAGCCCATATACTCACGGATACGGTCGAATACAACCACGGTGTCGTTGATTGAGTAACCAACCACTGTCAAGATTGCCGCAATGAACGACTGGTCAATCGACATTGAGAACGGCATGATGCTGTAAAGCAGAGAGTACATCGAGAACACGAACAAGGTATCGTGAACCAAAGCCACCAAACTGCCCAAACCGAACTGCCATTTGCGGAAACGGAAGGCGATATAGAGGAATATCACTATCAGAGAGAATGTGATTGCCAATGCAGCTGATGATTTGATATCTTCAGCAATAGTAGCACCCACCTTCTCTGAACTCATACGGTAGTCATTCTTAAAATCAGAGAATGTTGTACCAGCCGGCAGGAATTTATCCTTCAATGCCAGATAGAACTTAACCTCAACAACATCGTCAACCGATGGTTGCTCAGCAGTGTACTGTGCTGCTTCTGCGTAATCAGCTTCTGTAGCCTCCTCACCGGCAGCGAACAGATACTTGGTTGTAATCTTAACCTGTTCATTACCACCGTAAGTCTTAACCTCTGCGGTCTGGCCAATCTTTTCGGCAATAGCGTTTTGAATTTCAACAGTACTTACTGGTTTGTCGAATCTTACAACATAAGTACGGCCACCAGTGAAATCAACACCAAAGTCGAGACCACGAGTGCAAAGCGATATTATACCAGCAAACAAAACCACACTTGAAATAACATAGCAAACTTTGCGTGCGCCAATGAAGTCGAAATTGATTCCCTTGAATGCTTGAGCTGTTGCCTTTGATGCAAACGACAGATTTCTCTCTTTGTCAAGCATACGCTCGAAAATCAAGCGGGTGATGAATATCGAAGTGAACAACGAAGCCAAAATACCAATGCTCAGAGTAACGGCAAAACCATGAATCGGGCCTTCACCGAACTTGCCAAGAACAATGGCTGTCAGCAATGTTGTGATGTTCGAGTCGAGGATTGCCGAATAAGCGTTAGCGTAACCGTCTTTCACTGCAAGTTTAATACCCTTACCTGCAGCCAACTCTTCCTTGATACGTTCGTAGATAAGCACGTTCGAGTCGACCGCCATACCTAATGTCAGCACAATACCTGCAATACCCGACAATGTCAAAACAGCGCCAAACGATGCGAGCACTCCGAAAATGAAGAACACGTTCAAAAGCAGGGCGATGTTTGCAGCCATACCACCAGTACGATAGTAGATAAGCATATAAACCAACACTAGCACAAATGCAATAACAAACGAAATGAATCCTTTGTTGATTGACTCCTGGCCAAGTGACGGACCGACGATTGTCTCTTGCTCGATACGAGCAGGAGCAGGCATCTTACCAGACTTCAAAATATTAGCCAAGTCTTTTGCCTCTGCAACAGTGAAGTTACCAGTAATTGACGAACGACCACCTTTGATCTCTGTTTGAACCGTCGGGTAGCTATATACATAGTTGTCAAGAACGATGGCAACACTCTTGCCAATATTCTCTTTTGTGATACGAGCCCATTTGCGGGCGCCTTCGGCGTTCATACTCATCGAAACCTCCGAAACGCCACGGCCTTGTGCGTACTCGTCAGAAGCGTCAGTTACAACGTCACCCGAAAGAGCCGGCTGACCATCACGACTGGTAACCTTGATGGCAATCAGTTCAAAATAGTTTCCTGCGTCATCGAATGATTTAACTCCCCAAAGCAATTTCAGATTGCGTGGGAACAAAGCCTTAACAAGAGGCTCGTTCAACATTGCATTTACTGCAGCAGTATCTTTAAAATGGGCATAACCAACTGCTGCACCCTGACGTGGACGGCCATCCTGCGAATACATAGGATTCAAAACAGCAAACAATGGGTAATTTTTTGCTATCTCGTCCGCCGAAGTAACATCCTCAGTTGCTGTCGAATCAGCTGCAAGTTTATCAATCAACGAATTAGACTCAGCAGACTCTGCTTTTGACTCTTCGGGTTGCTCTGCCACAGCCACGCTGCCGCTTTCAGCCTCCTTCAAATCGTTGATCTCTTTAATTTTAGCATTTGCCTCAATCAAATATTGCTGAACCTCTGTATTGTCATATGTTTCCCAAAACTCAAGGTTGGCTGTTCCTTGCAACAATTTACGAACACGCTCAGAATCCTTAATACCAGGCAACTCTACCAAAATGCGGCCCGTATTACCCAAACGTTGAATGTTAGGTTGAGCAACACCGAAACGGTCAATACGTGTACGAAGGATTTGGAACGAGTTGGCGATTGCGGCCTCAGTCTCGTCGCGAAGAACATTAAGAACTTCAGCGTTTGTTGAGTTGAAATTAACCTTGTCTTTCAGCACAGTGGTGTTGAAAATGGCTGCCAAACTAGCATTGGGGTCAATTTTTTCGAAACACTGGCCAAACAATGTGACAAAGTTGGTCTGTCCGCCTTCTGCTTTTTGAGCAGCTTTTGCCGCCTCAATAGCCTGAAGGAATGTGGGGTCGGTGTTGTAATTCGACAGCGACTTGATAACATCAACCACACTGACTTCAAGAATAACGTTCATACCACCCTTCAAGTCAAGACCAAGGTTAATCTCTCTTTCCTTGCATTCACGATATGTGAATTCTTTCAGGAACAAGAAATTGTAAACTGGTGTGCTTGACAAAGCATCAAGGTAGTTGTTGTACTTGACCAGATTAAAATTACCGTCGGCCTCTGTGGCAAAAGCCTCGGCCTTCTTCTCTTCACGCGATGTTACTACTGTAAAAAACAATTGATACAGACACACTAAAACGAGTGCGATAGCAACAAATCTAATAGTTCCTTTATTCTGCATTTTTTAATAGTGTTATTTGAATTTCATTACTATTTATCCGGCATGGCCGGTTTTTGCTTAAAGCACGCAAATATATCGGTTTTTTTAAAAAAGCGAAACAAAATTACTTCACGCAATAATGTTGTTTGCAATAACCTGCAATTTACTATGCTTCAACAATTTAAATAAAATAAATCTGATATCTGCCGACTTTTTACGTTATACCTATTATATAATAAAAGAGCCGCACGGTTAATGCGGCTCTCTATAATATCACTTTGTTTACGAATTCATCGAGATAAAGAACTCCTCGTTGTTCTTTGTTCTTGCCAAACGGTCGCGGAGGAATTGCATTGCCTCTACAGAGTTCATGTCCGACAAATGATTGCGGAGTACCCACATACGGCTTAACGTGTCTTTGTCGACAAGCAGGTCGTCGCGGCGTGTGCTGCTCAAGTTGATGTCGACAGCCGGATAGATGCGCTTGTTCGACAGCTTGCGGTCGAGCTGTAACTCCATGTTGCCGGTGCCCTTGAATTCCTCGAAAATCACCTCGTCCATCTTTGAGCCGGTTTCAGTCAAGGCAGTTGCCAGAATGGTCAGCGAACCACCGTTCTCAATGTTTCGAGCAGCGCCGAAGAAACGTTTCGGTTTGTGAAGCGCATTTGCATCAACACCACCAGAAAGCACTTTACCTGACGCAGGCGAAACCGTATTGTAGGCTCGTGCCAGACGGGTAATAGAGTCAAGCAAGATAACCACATCGTGGCCGCACTCTACGAGGCGTTTAGCCTTTTCGAGCACTATTGAAGACACCTTCACGTGTTTCTCTGCTGGCTCGTCGAATGTTGAAGCAATAACCTCACCATTCACGCTACGTGCCATATCGGTAACCTCCTCCGGACGTTCATCGATGAGCAGTACGATAAGATAAACCTCCGGGTGATTGTATGAAATTGCGTTTGCTATCTCTTTCAGCAGCACAGTTTTACCAGTTTTTGGCTGTGCGACAATCAAACCGCGCTGACCTTTGCCTATCGGTGAGAACATATCGACAACGCGAGTCGAAATTGAGCATTGCGGATGACTGGTCAAATCGAATTTCTCCTCCGGGAAAAGCGGTGTGAGGAAGTCAAACGGCACGCGGTCGCGAATACTTTCTGGTGTGCAACCGTTGATGGTCTCAACCTTGATGAGCGGAAAATACTTCTCGCCTTCTTTTGGAGGACGGATTGTTCCTGTCACTGTATCACCAGTTTTCAGACCGAACAGTTTTATCTGCGATTGGCTCACATAAACGTCATCGGGAGAATTCAGATAATTGTAGTCAGACGAACGAAGGAATCCGTAACCGTCCTGCATCAGCTCCAAAACGCCAGTGGCAGTTATCAACTGATCAAACTCATATTTAGTTTTATCATCTGACTCCTTCGGCTGATTCTGCGATTGGTTCTGCGGCTGATTATTTTTAGGCTGATTCTGATAACCATTGTTCTGATAGCCGTGTTTATTGAAGCGCTGCTGCGCATTGTTCTGGCGGTGCTCATTATTCTCCGGCTCCGTCTGCGCATGTTTGTCTGCATCGCTCGAAGCGGCTGCCGATTGCGCTGAAGAATTGCGAGAACTGAAATCAAGTTCGGGCTGCGCGCTCTTGTGAGTATATTGATTGTCAAACTTCGGTGTAGTTCTCACCGGAGCATCGTTGTCAACATCTCTTCTGACGTATGGGCGTGCGGCAACTCGAGTTGGCTGTTGTTCTGCAGGTTTCTCATATTGTTCTGACTTTGCCTCATTATCGGCATTCAGAGAAACACCCATCACACGCTCTACTCGTCCGCTCAATCGTGTACGTTTACGCGGTTGGCGCTCTGTGTCGCTGCCAGACTGTTCGCTGACACTCTTCGGTGACTTTGCATTTTGAGCCTCAAGAATCTTTGTAATAAGATCTTGTTTTCTCAATGCTTCTACTCTCTTCATACCCAATTCTTTAGCAATCGATCGCAAATCAGGTAGAAGCATTTTGCTCAACGACAAAAAATCATAATCCATATAAATAAAGTATTTTGAAAGATTTTGATTACAAAATTTCAACAATTCAAAAGGAATTCACGAAAAGAAGTGATTTTGTTTGGATAGAACTATCCTCGCCTTTTTGAAAACGGTGCAATTTTAGTGAATAATCGGTTATGCACAAACAAAAAAATTGAAAAAGTTTGAAAATGGGCGAAATACAATTTTTCGTGTTTTTCAGTCATACGTTTGGGTTTTCCTTTTACGTTTTTGTTAATACCTTTGGCATCGATTAAAAAAATTGATATGCGAAAACTTCTAATACTGGCTGCCGCCGCCATTATGGCGATGAATGCGCAAGCCCAATACAACTACCGCGAGCAAACGTTCAAAATGACACGTGTGCTCGACCTAATCAGCAACCGCTACGTTGACACTGTGAATCAAGCGAAGCTGGTAGAGACCGGCATCATAGCAATGCTGAAGGAACTCGACCCTCACTCTGTTTACATCACACAAGATGATGTTAAAGCTATGAACGAGCCGCTCGAGGGCAATTTCGAAGGCATCGGCATACAGTTCAGCATTCTGAACGACACTCTGATGATTGTGGCAGTGATTCCTGGCGGACCATCGGAGCGCGTGGGACTGATGGCTGGCGACCGTATTATATATGTGGACACCGCCAACATTGCCGGCGTGGGACTCACAAACCAAATGGTGCAGAAGAAACTACGCGGCAAAAAGGGTACAGTGGTAACCGTCAAAGTGATGCGTCATGGCAGCAAAGAACTGATTGACTTCAAAATAACACGCGACAAAATTCCAATTTACAGCGTTGACGCGGCCTATATGGTTGACGCAAAAGCAGGCATTGGATACATTAAAATCAACAAGTTTGCTGCCACAACCACAACCGAATACAACAACGCTATAAGGAAATTACGTGAACAAGGCATGAAGCACCTGATTGTGGACCTGACCGACAATGGTGGCGGCTACCTCAACACCGGCTTCGACCTTGCAAGCCAATTCTTGCAGAGCGGAAAGATGGTGGTGTTTACTCAAGGTTCGAGAAGCCCGCGCCAGAACTACTACACCGAATCGGGACACAACGAAAAAGATTACGGACGAGTTGTTGTTATGGTGAACGAAAATTCAGCATCGGCAAGTGAGATTGTGTCGGGCGCCCTTCAAGACTGGGACCGTGCCGTTCTGGTTGGACGCCGTACCTTTGGCAAAGGTTTGGTTCAGAACCAGTTTCCTCTACCCGATGGCTCAATGATGCGTTTGACAATAGCACGCTACTACACTCCTACCGGCCGCTGTATCCAACGCTCATACGAAGGCGGAGTTGACGAGTACAACAAGGATTTCGACAAACGCTACAACGACGGCGAGCTCTACAGTGCCGACTCTATCCATCTGCCCACAGGCGAGAAATACTTCACCAAAGTGAATAACCGCGTGGTGTACGGCGGTGGTGGCATCATGCCCGACGTGTTTGTACCAATCGACACAACTTACTCGTCGAGATACTACGTGAAAATGGTTCGTCAAGGAATATTTAACCGATTCGTTCTCAACTATATTGATAACAATCGTGCTGAACTTGAAAAGAAATACAAATCGACAAAGACTGACGCTGACTTCAAGCAGTTTGATGAGAAATTCATTGTCACCGACGATTTTCTGAAGCAACTCACCGACTTTGCCGAAAAAGAAAAGCTGCCGTTCGACGAGAAGGGGTTTGAGCGCGGTAAGGAGCACATGCGCGTAAATCTGAAAGCCGCCATTGCACGCGACCTTTACGATTCGGGCGAGTACTACCAGATTATCAACCGCATCGATCCGATTTTCAACGAAGCCGTGAAGGTTATGAAGGACGAGAAATTGTACAACTCGAAATTGCAGCCAGCCAAATAACGAATCGTGATTAATTGGTTTATAGATAACTGGCTAGAGCTTTTCGGTGTTGCAGTCACAATTGCCTATCTATTCCTATCGATAAGGCAGAGTATATGGCTTTGGCCTCTAGGGGCACTGTCATCGGCCATATATATTGCAATTTATTTTGTCAACAAGTTCTACGCCGACATGGGGCTTCAGACTTACTATCTGATAATCAGCATCTATGGCTTTGTTGCATGGCTTGTCCACAAAAATCGCGAGGGCAAGGAGTTGGCTGTTTGCCGCACAACTATAAAGCAATGGCTAGCATTGGGGGTCATCACCGCCGCCATCTGGGGCGCACTATATTGGATTCTGTCAGAATTCACCGACTCGCCCGTGCCTGTCGGCGACTCATTCACAACTGCTTTGGCCATCACCGCCACATGGATGCTCACCCGCAAAATGATTGAGCAGTGGCTTGTGTTCATTGTTGCCGACGCTGTCTCGGTGGCGCTATACTTCACACGCTCGATGCCGCTCACCGCATCACTATATATAATATATACAACAATGGCCGTTGTGGGCTTTTACAAATGGCGGAAAGAACTGATACAAAGATAATTGTGGTCACTGGTGCCGAATCGACAGGCAAAACCGAGCTGTGTCGATTTTTATCCCAAGAGCTTGACATTCCGTGGGTTCCAGAACTTGCACGCGGCTATGTTGAGCAATTGGGCCGCCCCTACACCTACGACGATGTGGTTGAGATTGCCCGCCTGCAGATTGCCGAATTTGAGAATGCGATCAAAGGTGAAAGCAACATTGTCATATTTGATACCGACTTGATAATCACCAAAGTATGGCTCGAAGTAGTTTACGGCTCCTGCCCCGCATGGATTCCCGAAGCCATATGTTCACACCCTGCAACGCTGCATCTGCTATGCAAGACTGATATACCCTGGGTAGCCGACAACGTGCGTGAAAACGGCGGTACGATGCGCGATAAACTATCGGGAATGTACCGTAAAGAGTTGGAAACGTTCGGTTTGCCTTACGTTGAAATTAGTGGGGACGGCGATGAACGGCGGCAGACGGCATTAGATGCCGTGAAAAATATTATGAGTTAGGCGAGCAAAACTTCTGCAACAAAGCACCCAACCTACGTATTATAAAAATGTCCAAAGTCCGTTGTCCGTAGTCTGTTGTCTTCTTATTCTACGTAGAGCACCAACCCTTTAAGATACTCACTTTCAGGATGGAACATGCCTATCGGGTGGTCGATTGGTTGCGAGAGCTGATGCAGAATACGCACATTGCGACGAGCGTTGACTGAAGCCGCAAACACGGCCTTGCGAAAATCTTCCTTACTAACAGCCTGCGAACACGAGAAGGTGAACAGAATTCCGCCACGCTCAATCTGCTCGAGAGCCCGCTGATTGATGCGTTTGTAACCCTGCAAAGCGTTGTTGAGCGCGCTTTGGTGCTTGGCAAAAGCCGGCGGGTCGAGAATAATTAGGTCGTACTTGTCGGTTGTCTGTGCGAAAAAGTCGAAAGCATCTAATGCAAAACCCTGATGGTTAGCGCAATCGGGGAAGTTCAGCGCCACATTGCGGTCTGTCTGGACGATGGCAGGTTTCGACACATCGACAGTGTGAACAGCCTTTGCTCCCGCTCCAAGCGCATAAACGCTGAAGCCGCCCGTGTAGCCGAATATGTTGCACACCGTACGTCCGGCCGAGTAGTTGGCAAGCAGTTGGCGGTTCTCGCGCTGGTCGATGAAAAAGCCTGTTTTCTGGCCATTTTCCCAATCAATCTCAAACTTATGACCATGCTCAAGAACAATATTGGTGTCGGGTTTACCGAACAGATATCCGTCAACAGGCTCAATATCAGCCTTGAACGGCAGCGTTTGCGAACTTTTGTCGTAGATGCAACGCACCTTGTCGCCCAAAAGGTCTTTCAGAATTTCGGCAATGGCGTCCTTCATAAGGTACATCCCCACCGAGTGTGCTTGGAAAACTACTGTGCCGTTGTAGTAGTCGGCTACCAAACCCGACAGTCCGTCGCCTTCGCCGTGAATCAAACGGAAGACGTTGGTATCGGGATTGTCGAAAAAGCCTACACGTCGGCGGAACTCAATGGCATCGGAAATCTTGCGGCGGAAAAAAGCCGCATCGGGAACCTGATTTTCAAAAGTCAGAATCCGCACAGCGATTGACGACGGCTGATAATGCCCCCATGCCAAGAAACCGCCTTGGTTGTCGTAAACCGACACCAAGTCGCCCTCTTTCGGCGAGCCTTGAATCTGTTTTATGGCACCCGAAAAAATCCATGGATGCAACCGCTTGACCGACTGGTCCCTACCCGATTTCAGTATTATTTTTGCACTCATATATCATTCTATATCAATATTGTCATGTAGAAAAACGCTGATTATCAAAGTTATTCAGCACGTTCACCACGCTGTTTCATGGCAAGCAGTCTGGTGTAGATTTCGAGTGAAATCCACGCATCGGTTGCCGCATAAAGACGCTGAGCTTCCGTCAGATATGATATTTCCCAATTTGAAGTCTGCTGCGCCTTCGATATTCTGATTCCCATAAGCAACGCTGCAAGCGGCCTCAAGCCAAACTGCTCAATGCCAACCTCTTTTGCAAGGCTCTGCACATCGACAAAACCCGCAGGAACAAACGGACTCAACTTGACAAGGGCTTTTATATCGTCGTGAATGGCGGCACCAACTTTTATAATTGACTCATCTGACAACAATTGTTTCACCACCTCCGGCAGTTTTATTTTATTTAGTCTGAAGAGAAATGCCTCATCGCCAGCCGAAAGCTGCAACAATGCCACTGTATTATGCTGTCCTTTTCTGAAATTCGGACGAGTTTCGGTATCAAAGCCTAAAACCGGATATTGACGCAAATAGTCGACGGCGGCTTGTATCTCATCTGCTGTGAGCGGAACATTGATTTTACCCTCAAACGCACTCACTGGCAGCAGTGCAATATCCTCCTTTGCGATTGTCTTATTCATTATCCAACTCACTCTGTCCGCTGCTGCGTTCCCACGAAGGACGATCATCGTCCTTCTCAAACATCATGGCGTCGTCGGTTTTAAGCGCGGCTTCACTGTATATTAAATGATGCAGCACTCTAACAATATTCACAAGCCGCTGTCCCCAATATTCTCTGAAATTCCTTGCGCACTCCCAGATGGCGTCGTTCATCATTTCTGGCGACCCCATCTGCATAAGCGACAGGTAATCTTTCAAATCCTGAAAAATATCAGCAAACCCCTCCGACAAACTGCTCATAGCATCGTCGCCTGCAAGAGGGTCATAAACCTCTGAGTAGCTGTCAAAACCAGCCAACTTGAGAGCCACAGCATTGTGAACCTCATCCCATTCCTCCTGAGTGACGGTCTTTTCCACCATTTCAGGGTCGATAGGTTCAACGTTAGGCAGACTTAACGTTTTGACATACAATAATGATAACAAACGGTGCTGCTGATTGATAAAATCTTTTTGCGAATAGGCTGCAACATGATCAATCATATTACAATACTGCCCCGCAAGTGCCGTAAAGGCGATAACTTCGTCGGAGTAGACTATTTTTTCGAAATCATCGGTCATCGGGAACGATTAAAAGTCAAAGAAATCGTCACTGCTACCCATTTCTTCTTTCTGTTTGAGAGTAACTTCCTTCAATTCAGAAAGATATTGTTCCATACGACTTACAACAGGATCATGTAAGATTCTTCCGAATCGTTTTAACGGGTCTGGCTCATAATCTTCCACATAAATGCGGACTGCCGTTTGTCCGTTGGCATCGGCCAGGGTAATATTGCGCAGCAACTCGCGGCCGTCGGAGCGGATGGCCCGGCGTACATAGTCGAACTCGCCCATGGTTTGGGTTAACAATACTATAGAATCACCATTGGTGTAGTATTCCACCCAACAATCCTGACCATCAACACTTTCGCGCTGAATCATTGTGTCGAGATTATGACGCCATGATGGTTCTTCCCAATGATTGGTTATGTTGCCCAAAACCATGAAATACATCTGATCGATAATCATACCCCTCGTTAGTTGTCGCTCTCGCGGCATACACAATCCTATTATCACTGGTAATAAAGCAATTATAGCAAGTGCTATCAGAATTTTTGCAAAGAGTTTCATATTTTCAACTAACTATTTAACGTCCTCAAAAAAAGCACACAAAGTTATCAATTAGCTTTAATCGTCAAAAAAAATTGAAGATGGTTTTTTCACTACAACAACGTTGGCGGGAATGCAGATGCCAGCGACGATTTGAAGTAGTGTATCGGCATTAGCGACTACAGTCTCACAGCCTCCGGTAGCGCGTAGCGCGATGTGGGTAGAACCGTCACATTTTGAGCGACTTGCGGAAGGCCGACAATGCCTTTTCAATGGTGTTGTTTTCGGCGGAAATTGCGTGGTGAGCAACCAAAGTTTACGTATTTGCCAAAAAACGAAAGATTTTCAAAGCCCAAAAGACAAGCAACTTCTTTGACGGTCTTGTCGGTGTTCTTCAAATAATAATTGATATCCTGATTGACGTATAACCCATCAAATTTTGTCCTGCCCGATATTGACTGAATCTACAACCTCACCACCTCTGACGCCGCGTGGCGCGATGTAGGCAGAACCATCACATTTTGAGCAATTTGCGAGAAAGCTGACAATGCCTTTTCAATGGTGTTGTTTTCGGCGGAAATGTGCGAAAGGAAAATGTGCGACAAGTTGGATGATGCGAAATTGCTGGCAAGTTCAACCGACTGATTGTTTGACAGATGCCCCACTTCCGACGCCACACGTTGCTTCAGATAATACGGGTACGAACCGTGCCAAAGCATATCTTCGTCGTAGTTCGATTCGAGAAAGACAGCATCGCACTGCGAAAAATGGTCGGTAACGGCCTCGGTGACAATGCCGATATCAGTCATTACGCCAACCTTGCGGCCGTTGGTCTCAACCACAAAACTGCACGGGTCCGATGCATCGTGGCGCTTGCCGAAGGTGTGCACCTGAATGCCGAACACATCGCAGACATCGCCTGGCTCAAAGTAGCGTACCTCGGCTGGACGGAACTGACCGCGGGTGTTGTTGAACGTTTTTCGGGTGAAGTAGA
>JAGCFC010000134.1 GCA_017650325.1 Salinivirgaceae bacterium
ATAAGTGAAAAACGTACAATCTGGCGGCTTTTCTTGCCCAAACGATACAATTGCCTACTTTTATGCACTTTTTTAAACATCAATTAAACGCTATTAAAAATGTTCGGAATTTCTGACCCCGGTATTTGGATTGTCTATCTGCTTTCGATTTTATGCGTGATTGGCTCAATCATTTTCGGCATAAAATATTGGAACAAAGAAGACGAAGCGGATAACGCATAATTTTAATTATCAATTCATTAGAGATGGAAAATTTTTCAATGTACTTGATTGTGATGGTTTATTTCCTGGCCATCGCATTCCTGGGATTTTTGGGCTACAAAAAGACTAAAAACTCAAAAGACTTTTTGATTGGCGGTGGCGAGATGAACCCGATTGTGATGTCGCTCTCGTACGGCGCAACGTTCATATCCGCTTCGGCCATAGTTGGTTTCGGCGGCGTGGCAGCCACATTCGGCATGGGCATCCAATGGCTTATGTTCCTGAATATGTTTGTGGGCGTGGTCATTGCGTTCATCATCTTCGGGCGGCCGACACGGCGCATTGGAGCAAAACTGCATGCCACATCGTTCGCACACTTCCTTGGTGCTTACTACAATTCAAAGAGAATCAGGGTGTTTGCCGCTTCTGTCATATTCCTTTGCATGCCGCTTTATGCAGCAGCCGTTCTTCGTGGCGGTGTGTTCTGCATGCAAGAGGTTTTCGGCATTAGTTTCGACCTTTCGCTGCTTATTTTCACAGTGATAGTTGCATCGTATGTAATGGCCGGCGGCATGAAAGGCGTCATGTACACCGATGCCTTGCAGGCTGTGATAATGTTCCTCTGCATGGGCGTGCTTGTTTTTGGCGTTTACAAGGCTCTGGGCATGGGCTTTAGCGAGGCCAACCGCGCTCTTGAAGGAATTTCGGACCAAGTTCCCGACAAGCTGGCCGCAGTGGGACACCAAGGCTGGACGGCAATGCCGCACTTCGGGTCGCAGCAGTGGTTCACCCTCGTCACATCGATGATTATGGGTGTGGGAATCGGCTGTCTGGCTCAACCGCAACTGGTTGTCCGCTTTATGACAGTGAACAGCACCAAGAAACTGAATCAGGGTGTGGCCATCGGCTGTGTGTTCCTGATTATCACCGTGGGTGTTATCTATCACGTTGGCGCACTGTCGAACCTTTATTTCTTCCAAAACGATGGTAAGATTGCCGCTGCAATGGTTGACGCATCCGACAAAATCATTCCCTATTTCATTGGCCGCGTAATGCCGACCTGGTTTGTGACAATCTTTATGCTCTGCATTCTGTCGGCAAGTATGTCCACTTTGAGCGCACAGTTCCACACGATGGGCGCTGCCGCTGGCGGCGACATCTACGGCACCTACATCAACTCGGGCCGCCGTCTGAACCGCGAGCACAAAGACCGTATGACCATTATGGTTCGTCTGGCCGTATTAGTTTCGATATTAATCAGTTACGTTATATGCTTTGTTCTTGGCGAGCATAGCGATTCGCCGGTAATCGCAATCAGCACATCGCTCTTTATGGGCATCTGCGCTTCGGCGTTCCTGCCATCATATTTCTGTGCATTGTACTGGAAACGAGTTACAAAGCAAGGTGCGTTTGCAAGTATGATTGTGGGCGTGGTGGTAACCATTCTGCTGTTGCTGTTCATCCATGCCAAAGAGGCCACGGCGCTCGGCGTCTGCAAGGCTCTGTTCGGCACCGACGTTCTCATCACCGACGGCATGATGAAATTCATCGACCCGATTATGTTCGCCTTCCCGCTTTCGTGCATCACAATTGTGGTTGTGAGCCTACTGACGGGCAAGAAGAAATAAGGTCTGCAAATTGCGAGAACACAATCAATAAATTATCTTACATTTGCACACAAATTATTGTTTAATTTGATTTGTTTAATACTTAATTAAATGATTATGAAAGTAAAAGGTTTATTTGTAGCAGCTGTGGCTGCAATGATGTGCTTTGGTGCACAAAAAGCTTCGGCAATTGAAGCACCTAACCATGAGGGCGATTTCACCTTGAACATTCAAGGCGGTTTGTTTTCTGAATATGATGGTGGCATGGGCGTAAACGTTTCAGGCGACTATGTTCTTGTAAACTCTTGGTGGAAAGGACATTTCACCGTTGGTGGATTTGTAGGTACAAGCATGTCGAAAGACCAATACAAATACGAAGGGAAAAAATATTGGGAATGCCGCTACACCAACTTCGCACTGATGGCACGTGCCACTTACGGCTTGAACATCACCGATATATTTGAAGTTCACGCTGGTGCAATGACCGGTCCGATTTTCCACAATTGGAAATACAAATACGAGAATGGTATCACCGTTGACCACGAAGATGACCACGAGTTTATCTTCAGCGGCGCTGGTGTTGCAGGTATCCGTTTCTTCTTGTCGGATAATTTTGCTATTACTTCAGAATTTATCGGCGGTCCTCACCTGACCTACTTCAACGCTGGTATTTCTCTGAAATTCTAAAAACAGCATAACAAATAACTAAAGGCCGTTTCCATTTCGGGAACGGCTTTTTTGTTTCCAGTTGTTCCTGTAAATAGTTCGACGGCAAAGCAAAAACAAGGCCACGCAACTTTCCTCAGCGCCATAAACAACGCCGTAAAGTCAGCAAACTGAAATAGATACTGGATATTGGAAACGTTTATTAATCGCCGATAACCTCATAACCATCGGGACCGGCACCGCGAATTGGAATGGCGTACATCAGCGAATAAGTAAAGCCGGCATTAAAACGGTTGAACCCTTTGCCATAGCCTGGAACAATGTACGGAACCATACTGTTATAGGCGGTATGCGAGAACATCATTTTGGCTCTTGCGGCAATGCCGATATAGAAGTTTTTGAATAACTCTCCTTTCAATCCGACAACCGCCTCGCCCCACAAAGCATTCATGCTTACTCGCGGAATGTTCGACTCAACAACTCCCCACACACTGTTCAGTGCAGCATAAGGCGCCTCGTGCGAAAACCGGGTGCCGGCGAAACGCAAACCGACATAAAAAATATCACGATCGAGACGGTGCTTGTATTTAATGAGATTGTAATCGAGTCCCACACGCAAATAGTTGCCACTCATCTTGTACGACAGAGTGTCGGTGTTTCGGCTAAGCGACTGCAGACCATACTCAGCAATAGGGAAAAAATTGTAGGCAATCTCGCCATCAACCGAAAACTCCATGCCTTTCGAGCCGTTGTTGCGGACATAAGGCAGGGCAAAACGCGACACATCGCAGCCAACACGCACAAACACCTGACGCTGAGGCAAGTCATCATCGAGCGCTTCCTGACCGAAACACCCAACCGACGTGCACAACATCAGAATGCTAAAAAAATATTCTCGCGTGCGTCTCATCATCCTGTCCGATATTGGGAGTAAAATATTGAATCGAATCAATTGCCATAATGTAATTGACCGTGTCAACCGACACCTTGCGTTTGTCGATGTAGGTATAGACCGAATCGTTATAGATTTCCTGCACAGTATCAACACTATACACCGTCGAAAAACCTAAAACCGAATAAAAAGTATAGTCCAAATCGAGGAAGTAGTAAACCGGCCCGCAGTCGAGGTTCTCGATACGGATTTCAGGCGTCGAGGTAATCCCAACAACGCTGCTGTACTGCTCAACAACAGTCTGCGTCTCGCCAATAATGGTGAACTGCACAAATGTGGTATCGCCCGTAATACTGAGCGGAATCGATACGCGGTTTCGCATTCCGGCGCTTTTGCACAGCACGCTGTCGAGTCCTAAATGATAGACTATCAGTGTGTCGATTTTCTTTCCTGACGTCTGCACCAACTCACAGCGGAGAGGCGGAAGTGCCTCTACACTGCACTCGGGCGGCTCGTTGTTGCAAGCTGCAAAAGTGGTCGCCAGCGCAACCATTCCTAACATCAGTTTTGACATTCGATTCATGCCGCCAAAAGTAGCGATTTTTCAAGATTTCGGAATTAGAAATTAGGATTTAGGTGTTAGGTATTGGGTGTAAGAATTTAGAATTTGAAAATAAAGGGTTGAGATAATTTAGAAGGTCGAGAGTGATTAGAAACTCATCTTTCTAAACCGCGAAGCACTCAACTCTAAACTCTAAACATTAATCATTACATTTGCGCCCGATAGCAGGCCGTCCTGTCGCGCTGCGCAAGCAGTGAGGAAAGTCTGGGCAACACAGAGCATCGACCTTCCGAAAGAAAGGCGTCCGTGAGGGTACAGAAGGGCAGAAGAAAACAACCGCCGCGCAAGCGGTAAGGGTGAGAAGGCGGTGTAAGAGACCACCAGTGCCGCGGGTGACCGTGGCAGTTGTGCCCCTGTCGAGTTGAAAGGCCACGTATATCGCAAGCCGCTCCGGCGGGCAAGGCTGCTCGTCTTGTTTTTGGCGACAAAAGTTGCGAGGGGTAGGCCGATAGTGGTTGCGGGCAACCGCAATTCGAGATAAATGACAGGACCTTGCTCCGGCAAGGACAGAACCTGGCTTACAGGCCTGCTATCTTTTTTTTAATTCAGAATTTAGAACGTAGAATTCAGAATGTTGAATTCAGAATGTTGAATTCAGAATTCAGAATAGTCACAAACCCAACTCTCGTTGCCTGAAACCCTGGATAAATGTCAATAAAAAGTGTGCGAAAAAAAAGCCTTTTTTTGTTGACACTGACAATAAAATGATCCATATTTATAGTTGGCATTGACCGTTGCGAATGGAACGAGGAAGAACATCACCGATAGTTACGTTTGCGCTGGCTGCGATTGTTGTGGCTTGCTCATTACCAATGTTTTGCATGGCATTGAACCCTCCACCGCCGATACAGTCAATGTTGAAAGTATCGCAATACGCAAAGCCTGATTTTATCAATTTGGTTTACATCGAGCACAAAAATGCCGACACATCGATGGCCAACGCACGCGACAATCTGAGTGTGGCGATAGCAGCAAACAACACGCGGCAAACGATTCTGGCGTATAATGCCATTGCGTGGAGCCATTTCTGCCGCCACAAATTAGACAATGCTCTATCAGCGTATCTGAGAGTTCTGGAAATATGCGACTCTGTTGGCGACATCAAAGGTATGGCCAACAGTTACCACAACATATCCAACACGTTGGTAATGCTAAACCGCTACAATGAGGCCATAACATATGAGCACAAAGCGATGAACACCGCGCTCGAAATAAACGACGAAGTACTTATCAGTAAGATTAGCAAGACTTTAGGCCTGATGTGTATCACACACCACCTCTACAATCAGGCGGCTGAGCATCTGAACCGATCTCTCGACATCGACACACGGATGAGCATCCGTACAAACAACCACTCCGACGATATTGCCTACGACTACATGTACATGGGTCTGGCCGACTACCGCAAGGCTCTCGACACGCACAACGACAGTCTTCTGCACCAGGCAAAGGTGAAAAACCTGCGGGCATACAGAATTTTTAAATCGACGGGAAATTCAACAACCATTTCCGATGCTTGCAAAAACCTGATGAACATATACTTAAGATATCTCCAAACCGCCAGTGGCAGCCAGCGTAAGAGTTATATGGACAGTTGCCAAATATTCCACAAAGCCGGCGTGACCGCAATGAAGAATATGGAAAGCATAATCAACGAAATAGATTACATGCTGTGGGAAAGCAAATACGCCCTCATTACCAAGGATTACGCCACATCGCGAAAAAAACTTGAAGCGATTGAAGCCGCCATGACAAATGAGCCTCTGCAAATATTCCACATCAAGTACGGATACATGATGGCCAGTTACCACGAAGCCATTGGCAACTACCGTAAGTCGTTCGAATGGGCCAATTGGGGAACAAAAGTCGAGAAGCGGCAGCTGAACCGCGAATTTGCCGTGAGGTCGGCCCAGTTGAGTCTTAAAAGCGAGCAGGACAACATTTTACAACTAAACGAAATTGAGCGCGAACACGAATACATAAAGCGCCGCGAGCAGGAAATCCGACTTGTTGTGATAACCGCCTCGACCGTGCTGGTACTGATACTGATTACGATTTTGGTGATAGTCATTCGCAACAGCCTGAAACGCAAAAAACGGCTTGGCGGCAAGCTGCAAATGCGCAACGAGGAGCTGGAATCGCAACGTGACCAGTTGGAGTGTATTAATGACCAGATAGCATCGAGCATCAACTTCGCCCACCATCTGCAAACATCCATGCTGCCGACTATCAAGCAGATAAACGACATGTTTGGGCAAACACTCATCATATGGCGCCCGCTCGACCTTGTTTCGGGCGACTTCTACTGGGCCACGCAATGCGGAAGCCGCAAGCTGGTGACCATTGCCGACTGCACAGGGCACGGCGTTTCGGGAGGATTTATGAGTATGCTCGGAATCTCAATACTGTCGGACATTACACTGACGCCTGAGTTCAAAAACGGCCAAATGAGTGCCGGCGACGTACTCGACATTATGCGCGACAAGGTTGTGGAATCGTTGCGACAATCGGAAGATGGAGCAATGGCGCTCGATGGCATGGATATGGCTTTGTGCATTATTGATGAAGGCTCACCAACCATACAATTTGCCGGTGCGTTCCGCCCGATGCTTGTATTCCACAAAGGCAATTTAATTGAGTACAAAGGAGATAGAATGCCAATTAGTTACCTCTCGCCTAACCCACGGTCGTTCAACACCGTGCTAATTGACATTGAACCGGGCGACACGGCATTCATATACTCCGACGGTATTACCGACCAGTTCGGATACAACGAAGACGGCGAGCAGACAAAGTATGCGGGGCGCCGGCTAAAAAAACTTCTGACAGAGAATGGCGACAAGCCGATTGACGAGATACAAAAGGAGATAGAAAACGCCATCGACAATTGGCGATCCCCGGCACAGTTACGGACATTGCCACAGACCGATGACATTATATTATTGGGAATCAGATTCTAACAGATGAAAAGGCTGATACTACATATTATTGTTGCTATTCTGGCGCTGACCACATGGATGCCACGCACCGCCTGTGCGCAATCACAGAATCAACACATTGGCGACAGCCTTATCATTATTGTCAAGAAACTGCCCGACAGCAGAATGAAGCTGGACATTCTGTTCGAGATTTGCAAAAACCATACAAACGTTGACACCATCCACGCTTACGCCGAGCAGATGCAAGAATTGGCCACAAAACTTGGTAATGCAAAGATGCTGGGGCGCGCATACAAATTTCTCGGCTGGTGCTACAACAGCCGAGGCAACTACGAGAAAGCGCTAGCCAGCCACTACCGCGCACTTATCATCTACGACTCAATTGCCGACTCGCTCAACCTTGCATGGTGCTACAACAAAACCGGCGAAGACCATTTTCGACTGAAAGCCTACTACTCGGCCGACAAATACCTTCACAAATCGCTCGAGATATACAGCCTGCTAGGGCTTGAGTCCGAATTCCCCACCATCTACCGCAACCTTGGCGTGATGTACCGCGACTATAAGGTTTTTGAAACCGCAAAGCAATATTTCAGAAACGCAATCGAAATCGACTCAATACTGAACAACACCAGCGGTCTGATAATCGACTATAACTATTTGGCAATGACCGAACACAATGAGTATAACGAGTTCGATGATGTGAAATGCATCAAGCGCGCCATGATTTTAAACAACATTGCATACCATAAGGCGATTGAGCAGAACGATACTTCAAGTCTGATTCTTGTAACGCAAAGCGCACTGCCCATCTGCCTCAACTATGCCGGGACCCTCGACTCGACAGCACGGCAACATCTGCTCGACAGCTGTGTACAAATCTACCATAGAGCCGTGGTGTTCTCGAGAGCACTTGGCTACACCAACAATTTCTCGATACTCGAAAACAGCCGAGCCCGACACCTGTTGCTCAACCGCCGATACACAGACTGCCTCAACCACCTTGAAGCCACACGCAAAAAAGCCGAGGCCAACAGCGACCTTCCGTTTGAAATGGACTACGACTGCTATATTGAATGTTTAGCGGCTATGGGCAACTATCAAAAAGCTCTGGAATACTTGAAGTTGAAAAGCAAGGCAGAGAATCAGGATTATTTCTTCGGACAAACAATGAACTCGTCGAAATCGAGCACAAAAGAGATGTTTGAGCAAAAACTACGAGACCAAGAAAGAGATAAAAAGAACCGCGAGCTGCTGTTTGAGGAGCACAAAAAGATGATTCGAATCATCAACATATCGGCTTCAATCTTCATATTGATTCTATTTGTTTTCGCCTCTGTGGCATTTATTGAGATGCGCAACAGACAGCGCAACAACAAAGTTCTAATGGCACAGAAAAACGAATACGCCACACAACGTAACATTCTGACAAACATCAATATACAAATCACCGACAGTATTCGTTACGCCAAAGAGATTCAGAATGCCATCATTCCATCGGCACGAATAATGAACTCTATTTTCAACGACAGTTTTGCCATTTGGATACCGCTCGACATAGTGTCAGGCAACTTCTACTGGGCTAAGCAGACAGGGCGCTACAAGATGCTGGCCGTGGCCGACTGCCTGAGACATGGTGTTCCTGGAGCATTCACCAGCATGCTGGGCATCACATCGCTGAACGACATTGCCGCCACGGAAATAACTGACAACCATTGTCCTACAGCATCATCGATTTTGGACAAACTACGCACAAAAATCGAAAGCACCATTCCTCAACAGGAACAATCGGCAGCTGACAACGTAATTGATATCGCCCTGTGCATAATCGACTCTGAAAGCAACACCATGCAGTTTGCCGGAGCACACAGCCCAATGCTGATAATCAGAAACGGCAATCTGACAATGATTGAATCTGATAACATTCACATTGGCGCCCCCGAAGGCAATAATGCAGAATTCACCAATACAAAAGTAGCTCTGCACCCGGGTGATGTGGTATACCTCTATACTGATGGCATTGCCTCGCAATTGAACTCAAAATGGGATGATTCAAACGGCATTCTCACCGAACTTCTGACCACAATCTACTATTTACCTTTTGCCGAGCAAACGGAATACATCAATTACGCACTGTCGAAATCTCCTAAAAGTCAGGAGATTATGGACCAAACTGACGATATTCTGCTGGTTGGAGTCAGAATTGGAGAAGCAACAGGAGAAGGTTGATGATTGGTTTCAACCGCTGGAAACGCTGTTAGTCCGAAATCAAATTAACGCACAGAATCTAAAACAAGCGAATGGTGTAAACACCAGAAGGAAGTGTTAAATCACCACAAAGTCAGTTGTTTTCACCCAACCCTTATTGCCATCCGACAGTTTGATTTCTGACCACTCGCCGTTTTGGTTTGTAACCTTGATTTTCAAGCCTTCGTGAATAAGGAACAGTTCTGTGCCCATAGCGTCGGGTGAACTTTTAACCACAACCGATGGTGTTACCACAATGGCTTCGGGCTCGTTGAGCACATTGTTTTTCTGCTTCGACGAGAAACTGAACGAGAAGGCGGCTTCAACAATCAACAGCAAGCCAATCCAGAAGGCGAATCGGCGCAAAAGCGGACGGTCGGTCAGGAAGAAAAGCAGCAAAAGCACCAGCGCAACCACAAACGAGACGATGCTCAGCACTGCCCATTGGTTCGATGTGAATGCCCTCACGAGCGACTGTCCCCACGATTTTAGGAAAAATTCGGGCAGCACATCAATCTTGTCAACTACGTGAGTGTTAGCGAGTTGAAGATTGAAAAGAATATCCTCGTCGGTGGCGTTGAGTTTCAGCGCACGCTCGTAATTGGCTATGGCATAAGGAAATTTGTTCGATTTGTAGTAGGCGTTGCCCAAGTTGAAATACAATTCCGACGACTCATATCCTTGAGCCACAATGCTTTCGTAGATGCTGATAGCCTGCTCATATTTTGTAGCCTGATAACTGGCCGCTGCCGAATCGAGTTGAGCCTTGAAATCAGCCGAGAAACCGCACAATGGCATCACAACTGCCAAGGCTACGATCATATATTTTGTTATCTGTTTCATTGTCAATACTTTGTTTTGTTGTTATTGGCTTTGAGCTGTCAGCTATGAGCTTTGAGCCATTCTTTTTCTAAACTTTAAATATTTAACTTCCCTCTAAACTCTTTCCTCTCAACCTTTATTTCACTTTCTGGTCAAGTTTCGACAGTGTATCGTCGGCCTTGCGGAAAATCTCGTCCATACCGCCCGACACTGCCGCAGGCGCGTAGCGTGCGAACTCGCACGAGTTGAGCAAATCCATAAGTTCACCAACAAGTTGAGAGTCAACGTTATGCGCCGCCAAAATATCGGTAACATTGTCTTTTGAAAGGTTGGCCACCGGAATCGACAGTTTGTCGCTCAAATAGCCCCAAATGCCTTTCAGCAACTCGTCGTAGAACTGCGCCTCCTGGCCCTGCTTCATATACTTCGAAGCCTGACGCAACCGCTTACGCGACACCTTGCCAGCCTTGCGGTTCTTGACGGCGGCCTGGTTGGCGTTCTGCTTAATCTGCGCCAAGCGGAATAAGATTATCGCCACAAAAATCAAAAGCGGAATGGCGTAGCAACCATAGAACAGCGGTGTGCCGAACATCAGCGCCTGCTTGCGGTCGAGTTGCTGCACGGGCTTAATGTAGCGGATATCTTTGCCGATAAACTTCACATCTTCTTTTGTAAGTGCCTGAACCACACCCGAATTAGCTTCAGTCTCGCCTTCGCCTTTTTCAACATTGATATTGAATTCCTGTGTGGTTAAAGTCTTGTAAGTCTTTGTTTTGGTGTCGAAATAGCTGAACGTGATTGGCGCAATGCGATAGTTGCCCGCATAGCGCGGAATGAACAGATAATCGAACGTTACCGAGCCCGACATTCCGCTGGCGTCGGTTTTGATATTCTGCGTTGTTTTTGGGTCGTAAACATCGATATCGGGCGGAAAATCAATCTTTATGTTGTTGATAAACTTGAGGTTACCCGTACCCGACACTTTCACTTTCAGCGTGACGGCATCGTTGGCTTTCACATCGGTTTTATCGACCGACGCATTGAGCGTGAAGTTGCCCACACCGCCCGAAAAATCGGCTGGTTTACCTGCCGGAAGCGGGTCCACGTTTATCTTCACAGGCTTGCTGGTAAGTTTGTATGGTGTGGTGCGGTACGAGCCGCCGAAAAAGTCATCGAATGGGTTGTTACTGCGAACGCGGGTGCGTGTCAGAAGGGTGATTTCCATCGGGTCGATAGTGAGTTCGCCCGAGCGCTGCGGCATCAGAAGAACTTTTTTCAGCAATCCGGTGGTGTAAATCTGCCCGTTGACGTTCTCGCGCTGAAGCGATACTTGCTGCGGCGCCTCAAGGTCGCTGCTCCAGAATCCGGTAAACGGCGGGAATTTAACATCCTCGAAGCCAGACACATCCTTACGGGTGTATAGTTTTATGGTAGCAACCAAATATTGCCCTTGATAAAGTTTTTTCTTGTCGGTGGTGATTGCCACAAAAAGGTCGTCGCTGCTCAAGTCGGGATTTGTTGTGGCTGCAGGTGCGCTGCCTCCGCTCTGCTGTCCGCCCTGATTGCCACTGCTGGCTGCTGGTCTTGAGCCTGCCACAACCTCAATGGTTATTGGGTTCGACTGGTAGGTTTTGCCGCCTGATTTCACTGTTGCCGACGGAATGGTGAATTTGCCCTCGTGGTCGGCCATCAAGATGAATGTGTAGGTGTTGGTTGTGCTCTGCGACATTGAACCGTTAATCCACTGAATGCTGCTGCTCGACGAAGTGTTCGGCCCCGAGAGTACCTGAAAATCAGTGATATTCGGTTCTGAAAAACTGCTGCCTTTTGCGTTCAGAACAAACTGAAGCCTGAACTGCTCGCCAACCTCAACGGCTTGCGGCGCGTTGGCGGTGAAAGTCACATCGTCGGCACTGGCCTTAAGGCTTACGCCGAAAACCAAAAGCACGAGAGCCGCTATCGCCCTCAAATGCAATGTTTTATATATTCGTGTCAGTTTCATCTTTGTATCGTTTTGCGCTCTGCGAAAATAGTGAATAAATGTTGAATCGCTTTTTGGTGTTATATTCAAAATCTTTGAGTTACTTTTGTATCACTAATGAGTTGGTTTCTAACCTCCGCGGAATTGTACCGCGGTTTGGAAATCGACTCATTTTTCTTATGCCCTATGCCTTTTGAACTTATAACTTATTAACTTTCAACTTATAACTTAAACTACCAATCCTTCTGCGTTCTTCTCCGTTGCGGCTGTGCTTTTTGCTTCTGCACTTTTTCCTGCACGTCTTTCTCGTCGTTCTCCAAGGCCTCCAGAATTCTCATCGCATCCTCTTTCGACATCTGCTCGTCGTTCTGCTCCGGCTGTTGTTGAGCCTGTTGCGGCTGCTGTTGCTGATTATCCTGACTCTGCTGGTCTTGTTTGTCTTTCTGTTGTTGGTCCTGATTCTGCTGTTGGTCTTGCTGCTGGTCCTGATTTTGTTTTTGGTCCTGCTGTTGGTCCTGGTCTTGCTTGTTCTGGTTTTGATTCTGCTGATTCTCGTTCTGCTGTTGCTTCATCTTATCCTGCGCCCAAGCCAGATTGTATTTGGTTTCCAAGTCGTTAGGATTGTTGCGCAGAGCGTTTTTGTATGCATCAATTGCGCCTTGCAGATTCTCCGATTGCAGAAGGCAGTTGCCAAGATTGTGGTAGGCTGCGGCACGTTTCTCTTTTTCAACATCAGTTTTCGAGCCGAGAGCCTGATATTGCCGTGCGGCCTCCTCCATACGGCCCTGACTCAACATTGTGTTGGCCAGATTGAACGAAGCGTCCCAGTTGTTCGGGTCCTCCTCGAGAGCCTTGCGGTAACTCGCTTCGGCATCGCGCAGCAGCACCGAATCGACACGTGCCGTATCGGCGAAAGCCTTGTTAAACTGACGGTTGCCCTGACGGATGTATCGCCGCTCGACTTGTGCGCCGGCTATCTGCGGAAGCGCGATTGCCAGCATCAGTATTGCAACAAACAAACCTTTGATTTTCATATCTTTATC
>JAGCFC010000135.1 GCA_017650325.1 Salinivirgaceae bacterium
GAAGTTGACAGTATAAGTGAATATCAATCAGTTAAAGGCGGACTCAAAGGTCTTGTGATTGGTGAGGTGAAAACCTGCATCGACCACCCCGATTCCGACCACCTGCACATCACAACCGTTGACGTTGGCACAGGCGAACTGCTGACAATTGTATGCGGCGCACCGAATGTAGCCGCAGGACAGAAAGTGATTGTAGCCACCATTGGCACAGTGCTTTACGACGGCGACAAAGAGTTCGTAATCAAGAAATCGAAGATTCGCGGACAAGAATCGTTCGGTATGATTTGCGCCGAAGACGAGATTGGCGTTGGCACATCGCACGACGGCATTATTGTACTGCCCGACAGCGTGAAAGTGGGCACTCCTGCCGCCGAATACTATAACATTGAAGATGACACGATTATCGAAGTCGATATTACACCAAACCGCATCGATGCCGCATCGCACATTGGCGTTGCCCGCGACCTTGCGTTGGCTTTAAGTATCGACAAACCGACAAAATACACCATTCCCGACGTTAGCGCGTTCAAGGTTGACAACAACAGCCGCCCGTTCAACATCGAGATTGCCGAGAGCGAAGGCTGCTGCCGCTATGCAGGCGTAACGATTACGGGCATCAAGATTGCGCCGTCGCCCGAATGGCTGCAGAAACGTCTTAAATCGGTGGGTCTGAACCCGATAAACAATGTTGTCGATGTTTCGAACTTTATTCTGCACGAGTTCGGTCAGCCGCTTCACACTTTCGATGCCGATAAAATTGAGGGTAACAAAGTGATTGTGAAGACAATGCCTGCCGGAACAAAATTCACCACGCTCGACGGTGTTGAGCGCTCGCTCGACGCCAAAGACCTGATGATTTGCAACGCCAACGAGCCAATGTGCATTGCCGGAGTGTTCGGCGGACTGAAATCGGGCATCAGCGACAGCACCACATCGGTGTTCATCGAGAGCGCTTGCTTCAACCCAACCTACATCCGCAAAACGGCACGCCGCCACGACCTTCACACTGAGGCGTCGTTCCTGTTCGAGCGCGGCGTTGACCCGAACAACACCATCACTGCACTGAAACGCGCGGCCCTGCTCATTCAGGAAACCGCCGGCGGACAAATCAGTTCGGAAATCACCGACATCTACCCCGTTCCCGTGAAACCGTTCGAGATTACGGTACGTTACTCACAGATTAACAGACTGATAGGCGAATCAATTCCGAAAGATTTTGTCAAGAAAGTGATTAAGGGGCTCGAGGCCGAAATTGTTTCGGAAACCGACGAGCAACTGCAGATTCTGATGCCGCCTTACCGCGTCGATGTTCAGCGCGAGGCCGATGTGATTGAGGACATTCTTCGTATTTACGGATATAACACAGTGAAAATCAGCGACAACGTTAACTCAACATTGTCGTATGAGCCAAAACCCGCCGTGAACAAGATGCGCAACCTGATTGCCAACGCCCTGACCGGCGCCGGCTACAACGAGATTATGTGCAACTCGTTGACAAAAAGCGCATATTATGCCGAAAACGATGCTTTCAGCGATGCGAATTCGGTACGCATCTTGAACCCGCTGAGCCAGGAACTGAACGTGATGCGTCAGACTCTGCTCTACGGCGCAATGGAAACCGTATCGTTCAACAGTAACCGCCAGAACAGTGATTTACAACTGTTTGAGTTCGGCAACTGCTACTATTTCAATCCCGAATCGAAGAGCGAAAATCCGCACGACGCCTACAGTGAGACCGAAAAACTCGGCCTTTTGGCTACAGGTTTCGCCACAAGCGAGTCGTGGACCGCAAAACAGAAACCGGCAAGTTTCTACGGCGTCAAGAGCGCAACGGAACAGATTATCAGCCGTTTGGGCATCGATTTGGCAAAAGTGAGCCAGGAAACATTCTCGAACTCAATCTACAGCGAAGGCCTGCGACTCATCTACGCTAACAAGCCAATTGCCACAATCGGAATTGTATCGAAGAAAATCCGCAAAGAGTTTGATATCAAGGCAGATGTGTATTTCGCCGAACTTGAGTGGACAGTGCTGATGAAAGCCATCAGAAATCACAAGGTAACGTTCAGCGACATCTCGAAATACCCCGAAGTTCGCCGCGACTTGTCGCTGCTTATCGACAAGGGCGTAACATTCGACGCCATCAAGAAAGTGGTTGTGAAAACCGAAAAACGACTCATCAAGAGCGTTTCGCTGTTCGATGTGTATGAAGGCGACAAGATTGCCGACGGCAAAAAATCGTACGCAATCAGCATTATTCTGCAAGACGAAGAGAAAACTCTCAACGACAAGCAGATAGACCGCATTATGGAACAGATTATGAAATCGCTCGATACTGAAATCGGCGCAAAAATCAGATAGAAAATGTCTGCAAAAGAGCGGATTAGCGTAATTGAAGGCGACATCACAAAACTCGATGTAGATGCCATTGTGAACGCGGCAAACAACTCGCTTTTGGGCGGCGGCGGCGTTGACGGGGCAATCCATCGCGCCGCAGGACCAAAACTGCTCGACGAATGCATCACGCTAAATGGCTGTGAGACAGGCGATGCGAAGATTACCCGCGGCTACAATCTGCCGGCACGGCACGTGATTCACACCGTCGGCCCCATTTGGCGCGGCGGCAATCACGGCGAGCCAGAAAAACTTGCAAGTTGCTACCGAAAATCAATGGAAGTGGCAGTTGCAAATGGCGTTCAAACCATCGCTTTCCCCGCTATCAGCACAGGCGTTTACGGATATCCGAAAAAAGAAGCCGCACAAATTGCTATCAATCAGGTGTTGACGTGCCTTGACAAAATGCCTGAAATAAAAAATGTAACATTTGTGCTTTTTGGTTTAGAAAATTACGATATTTACACATCAATTTTGTCGAAACTAAAATAAGAACACTTGAACTACTTGAAATTTGATAGTACGGATGACACCCCTGAGGTGATGATTGACTCTGATCTGTCAATTTTCATCATCAGCGGTAACTCTACGCCCGAAAACGCGTTAGCCACCTACACGCCTGTGATTGAGTGGATTAAGGCGCCCGATTGTGCGTTGAACAACTGCCAGTGCAAGTTCTTCTTCAAGTACTTGAGTTCGGCTTCGCATCATTTGGTTTTCGAGATCATGACACAACTCGACAAACTCTACAAGTCAGGACGCAACCTGTCGGTTGAATGGTCGTACGAGAAAATCGACGAAGATATGCTGCGGTTGGGACTCGATTTCGCATCCATTTTGAGCATTCCGTTTGAGTTTTGTCCAAAAGGCTGATAACCAATGACTCTGCTAATAATTGCAGTAACCTTTCTTGTATCGTATGTGGCATTCCAGAGACAGGAACTGCTATTCAAGTACGATTTCAATCCATATCAGATTATCCACCGCCACCAGTGGTATAGGCTTGTGACTCATGCTTTTTTGCATGCCGATTGGATGCATCTGATTGTCAACATGTTGGTTTTCTATTCGTTTGCCGATGTGGCGATGCTCTATTTTCATGCGCTTTTCGCACAAAACGCAACCTTGCTTTTCCTTGGACTTTATTTCGGCGGAATAATTGTTTCTTGCTTGTACTCGCTTGTAAAACAACGCGACAACTATAATTATAGCGCGATAGGCGCATCGGGCGGCGTGGCAGCCGTAACGTTCACCTGCATACTGTTCGAGCCGCTTGGCAAGATTCTGTTTTTCGGTGTGATACCCATTCCAGGTGTGCTTTTCGGCATACTCTACCTTGCCTACTCTTACTATATGGGCAAGCGCGGAATGGACAACGTGGCACACGACGCTCACTTCTACGGCGCCGTTTACGGACTCGTCTATCCGCTGATTTTCAGGCCCGATCTGATTGGCCGGTTCATTGAAAAAATTATTCAGTAATGGCAGGGAAAAACAAAGCGGCTTTTTTTGATCGTGATGGCGTAATCAACGATGACACAGGTCATTACTACGTCTTCCGCCCCGACGATTTTGTGCTTTGTCCGGGTGTTGTAGATGGACTGAAAAAAGTTCACGAACGCGGTTATCTGATAATCATCATATCGAATCAAGGCGGAATTGCCCGCGGGCAGTTCACCACCGCCGACACCGATGCCGTTCATCGGAAATTCACTGATATTATGGCTGCCAACGGTGTGCCAATCAGTGAGATATACTACTGTCCGCACCACCCCGAAGCCGGCAACTGCCTTTGCCGCAAGCCGCAACCGCTGATGATTGAGAAGGCATTGGCACGGTTCGATATCGATCCCGCAAAATCGTTTATGTTGGGCGACCGCGACAACGACGTGCTCACCGCCGAAAACGCCGGCGTGCGCGGATTTAAAATGGATAAAAACAGCAATTTGCTTACCGCCGTCGACAATTGTCTGAAGGCAATGGGCGATATTTGACACTCAAACCAAACGGAAATGTATATATCAGTCAATCAAAATTTTGTCAAAGAAGAAGATGTGCATTTCGGTTCAATGCCGTGGCTGTTGTCGCCACAAGGCGGGACTTTGAGTGAGGACATTCGTGCAAATGCCGCCAACCCCGTCTTGGTTGACAAGCACCTTGAGATTTTGACACAGAATGCCAATCTGCTGAAAATCAAACTGCCAGATTATTTGAATGTCGGTTTTGTCACGGCACAAATCAGCAGCCTGCTGACTCGCAACAAACTGTTTCAAGCCGCCAACGTGAGGCTGACTCTTGCGCGCAACCCCGAAAATGGCGCAACCGAAACCATTATCACTAGCCAACCGGCCGGGCCGGGACCATATGAACTGAACCGCAAAGGTCTGCTTGTCGATGTTTTCGACGAGGCCTACGTCACCGTTCACAGCCCATACCAACTCAACCAGTTCTGCCAACTCGTGAACGGTATGGCAAAATCCGCAGCCGCAAGCCGCAAATTCGACGATATGCTGCTCTTAACAGATATGGGCTTCATTGTTAGCGCCACCGACACTGCTGTGGCCGTCGTGCAAAACGGAAAAATACTGACACCGCCGCTTGAGATTGGCGCACGCCTTGACGTGATGCGCAACGTGCTTGCCAATGCCGCCGAACTTGCGGGATATCACATTGACGATGAAGCGCTTATAATGCAGGAAGACATAAACGAAGCCGATGAGATTTTCCTGTTCAGCACCGCCAAAGGTCTGCAATGGGTTGCGGCCTACCGAAACCACCGCTACATCCACAAAGTGTCCAGCGCACTGAACGAAGCCGTAAACCATATACTGTTCACCAACAATTTATAGCTTATCGGCAAAAAAGTTTGAAAACTCGCCAATAAGCCGCCTTCGCGCACTTTACCAAACAAAAGAAATTGTATCTTTGTAGGTTAACTATAGAATTTAAAGACGTGCGACGAATACTATCATTTGCGGCAATCATATCGGCAACATTCTTTATGTCAAGTTGTTGCGTGAAATACAAAAATCTCGTCTACATTCAGGATAAGTACGAAAAAACTTCCGACACCATTTCGACATCGAAAAATCAGGAAATTGTCCTGCGCACAGGCGACAACTTGTATATCAATCTGATAGGTGCCAACATCAGCGATTTGGGCATTTACTATCGCGATGACCGAATGGGCTCAACACGCGAATTCCTTGCTCTGCAGGGCTATATGATTGACCCCGAAGGAAATATCAAGTTCCCGATGATTGGCGATGTGAAGTTGGCAGGGCTCACACTGAACGAAGCCAGAGATTTGATTCAAAGCAAGATAGACGAATACATTGCGAATGTGGTTGTGGCTGTCAGACTGCTGAACTACGACATCACAGTGTTGGGCGAAGTGGCAAGGCCAGGAACCTACACGTTTACCCAACGCGAGGTGAATCTTTTCGACGCCTTGGGTATGGCAGGCGACTGCACCCCGAATGCTGACCGCCAACACGTGATAGTTCTTCGCAAAGAAGCCGAAAACACTAAGGCAGAGACACTTAACTTGCTGCATTCCGACTTTGTGGCCAATCCATATTTTTGGCTCAAACCTAACGATGTAATCTACGTGAAACCGACCCGTTCGAAGACTGTTGCAGCCAACTCACCGCTGTTAAGCGTGATTCTGTCGTCGTTGTCGGTTACCGCAACACTTATTCTGTACATCAGTTATCTGAAAAAATAGCGCTTATGGATAACAAGCAAAACAATATAAATCAGCAAGATGACAATGGTGCCGACATCAAGCGGTACCTGATGATTGGCTTGGCCAATTGGCAGTGGTTTGTCATTTCGTGCTTTTTGAGCATCTGCGTCGCATACTTGGTAAACCGTTATACTACACCCGTTTACAGAGTTAGTTCGACAATTTTGGTGAATGAGGAAGACAAGAAATCGAATCGTGTCGATGCAAAAGATATAATCCAGACAATGAACACGCTGAACACGGGCGTGAACATCCAAAACCAGATTGGTATTCTGAAGTCGTATCTGATTAACGATGAGGTGATTTCGGAACTCGATTTCGGTGTCAGTTACCACCGTCACGGACGCATCCACACCATACAGCGGTATCTGCCAGACCAACTGAACCTGATTCCCGACACATCGCATGCGCAAGGCTACAATATTCCGCTGAACATCAAGATTTTATCAGATCAAAAATATCGTTTGAGATGTGAGTATACAATCAATTACGAACCACGCGAGATTGACACGGTGATTAATTTCGGCGACACATTCGAAAACAATGATTTTAAATTTAAAGTGCTGATTCGCAACCCCGAACGATTCTATGACGAGAATCCGGGCGAGTATGATGTCACCATCAACAGCCACAGCGCGTTGGTTAACAAATACCGCAACGGCGTGGCCATTGAGCAGTCGGACCAGAAAAGCACCATTCTGATTCTGACCGCAACAGGCTTTATGCCCGACGAGGTTTGCGACTACTTGAACAAACTGACCGAAGTGTACATCCGCTACGGACTGAACAAGAAAAACGATGTGGTGGCCAACACCATTGCATTTATCGACGAGCAGATTGAATCGGTGATGGACTCGCTCGACGTTACAGGCAGCCACTTGCAGGATTTCCGCACTAAAAACATGATTATCAACATCACGCAAGAGGGCCAGTTGCTTTACAAACAATACGAAGACCTGAACACTCAAAAAGCGGAACTTCTTGTTGAGCAGAAATATTATGATTATATCACTGAATATCTTAAAGATAAGCAGAATACTCAAAGTGTGATTGTGCCGACAGCCGTTGGTATCCGCGACCAACTGCTGATAAACTTCATTATGCGACTTAACTCGCTGAACGAAGAGCAGATGGGCCTGAAAGCACAATCGGTGAAGTCGAATCCGAAACTCGATTTGATTGAATCGCAGATTGACGCTCTGAAACTACTCATTTCGGAAAATGTGGTTAACTTATCGAAAACCAACAATATAGCAATCAGAGACATCGATGATCGCATTGCCGAAGTCAGCCAGCAGATTGAGAAACTGCCGTCGAACGAGCGCAAGTTGATGAACATCAACCGTATGTTCAACGTCAACGACAAGATTTACACCTATTTGCTTGAGAAGCGCGCTGAAGCGGGACTGAAACGCGCAGCCAACACTGCCGATGCGCAGGTGCTCGACTATGCACGCCCTGATATGGCCGCCCGCATAAAACCTAAAACGAGTTTCAACTATATGGTTGCCTTGCTGTTAGGCATGGCCATTCCTATCGGAATAATCATTCTCGTCAACTTCTTCAACAACCGAATCAGAAGTCGCGAGGACATTGAAAAGCGGACCAAAACACCGATTATCGGCATTGTTGGCCACAACACAGAAGACAACGACCTTGTGATTTTCGATAATCCGCGTTCGGTAATTTCTGAATCGTTCCGCACCATAAAAACCAACGTGCAGTACTTGGTGCCTGACAAGGAATCGAAAACAATTCTTGTAACATCGACATTCAGTGGCGAAGGTAAATCGTTCTGTACAAGTAACTTGGCATCGGTTTTGGCAATGACCAACAAAAAGACACTTCTAATGGGTCTAGACCTTCGCAAACCGCAGATTCAGAAGATTTTCAAGATGGATAACAGCGTCGGCGTATCGACCTATCTGATTGGCAAAAGCAAAATCGACGACATAATTATCAAGACGAAATTCGACAACCTGTGGATAATCCTTCCAGGTCCCGTTCCGCCAAACCCTGCGCAACTGATTGAGTCGGACGCTTTGGCGCGCTTGTTTGAAGAAGCGAAAAAACGGTTCGATTACATAATCATCGACACGCCGCCTATCGGGCTTGTGGCTGATGCCATGCTGTTGGCTAAATATGCCGACACTAACATTTTCGTGCTGCGTCAGGGATATAGTTTCTTGAACTCAATCGAGATTGTGAACGACTTGAACAAAAACAAGAACGTGCCCGACTACAACATCTTGCTTAACGACGCCAAAATCAACGGCAAATACGGCTACAGCGGTTACGGATACGGCCGCCGCTACGGATATGGTTATGGCTACGGTTATGGTTACGGGTACGGCTATGGCTACGGTTATGGCTATGGTAACAGTTATTACGGCGATGGTTACTACACCGACTCGCGCCGCCACAAAAAGCCGTCAGTTATCAAGCGGTTTATCGAATTCATTACACCAAACAACATTTTTAAAGCATAAAAAAGATGTTAGCCACTTTAGCACTCACTGCGGCCATTGTCGGAATCGCCTTGATTGGATTGTGTTTTAATCTGATTTTCAGAAAGAAACCATTCCCCGAAACTCATGTGGGGCACAACAAGGAAATGAAAAAACGCGGCATTATGTGCGTGAAAGCGATGGACGCGCTCGAGCA
>JAGCFC010000136.1 GCA_017650325.1 Salinivirgaceae bacterium
GAATATTCGAGAATGCGCTCGCGGATTGGCGCAATGGTCTTCACAATATCTTCAGCCAACTGCTTTTTCATATCGCCGTAGCGAAGTGTGCAGTCGTTCCATTTCTCATCGAAATACTTGTAAGTGTCGGGCGTACTTGCAATCTCCATCAGAGTGAACAAGTTCTGTATCACCTCCGGTTTGGGGCTGTTAGGCGCCTGCGGACCGGCATCGGTAACGGCGCGCATCACCTTTTTGGTGATTGTTTTGGCATCTTCGAACAGATAGATGCAGTTGCCCTCGCTCTTGCCCATCTTACCGCTGCCGTCGAGTCCGGGAACCTTCACAGCATGCTCGCTGAAGTGGAAATTCTGCGGTTCGGGGAAGAAATCGACTTTATAAATATTATTGAAACGGCGTGCGCACTTGCGTGCCATTTCCATGTTCTGCTCCTGATCTTTTCCCACAGGCACCTTCAAAGCGCGGTGCTGAAGAATGTCTGCCGCCATCAGCGTGGGATAGGTGAACAGTCCGGCATTGACGTTGTCGGGTTGCTTGCGGGCCTTCTCCTTGAAGGTTGTCACGCGACCCAACTCACCAATGTAGGTGTTCATATTGAGATAGAGATAAAGTTCGATAGTCTCAGGCACGTCGCTCTGAATGTAGATTGTGGCCTTGTCGGGATCGATTCCGCAAGCCAGATATTCGGCCAGAATGGTGCGTGCGCTGTTTTGTATGTTTTCGGGTGTTGGGTGCGTTGTGAGTGAGTGCCAGTCAGCAATAAAATAGAAGCACTTATACTCGTCCTGCATCTTCACAAAGCTTTTGACAGCCCCGTAATAGTTGCCCAAATGAAGGTTTCCGGTGGGCCGGATTCCGCTTAAAACTATTTCCATAAATTTTTGCAGCGTTGTTCTATTTCAGTACAATTTCAGTTGTTCCAATCATGCTTCCGTCGCAGAAAATGTCGGTCTGGTATTTTCCGTCTTTGAGTTCGCCTTCGTCGCACTCGTAGTAAATCACCATATCGACTTTCTCACCCTTATAGTCCACCTCGCGCAGAGCCGAGAAGGTAATCTTGTCGTCTTCGAACTTGAAGGTGTCCTTCTCCTTGTTGACCATCATCAGCCCGTCAGGGTTGATAATTCTGATATAGACTTTTTTGTTGCCCTGGGGCGCTATCGGGTTCTCGTCAAGGGTGAATTTGACGGCTAAGCGCTTAACTTTCTTCGCCTTGTTGGCCACTTTGCCTTTCGATGTGTAGCTGTCCATCGATGTGTTGATGGCCTTGATTACCGAAGCCTTGGCCACCTTGTTTGCGGCCTCCTCGTATTTCTTTGTCAGCTGCTTGTTCTGCTGCTTGGCCTCGTTAATCTGCTTCTTCACCTGAGTGTTCTCCTCGGTAAGCTGGATGTTGAGTGTGTTGAGCGAGTCGATTGTATGAACAAAACTCTTCATCACATCGCGCAGCGTGTTCAGCTCTTTCTTCAGTTTGTTGATTTGCGCCTTGTTCTCCGATTTGGTGGCTTTCAGTTCATCCATCAAATCCTTGATGTGTGCTTTCTCCTTCTCGAGTTGAGCCGAGATGCTGTCGTTGCTGGTCTCGATGTTCTCGTAGTCGGCCAGCAGCAAGTGGTACTGCACTGTCAGCGAGTCTTTCTCCTCCGAAACCTGATTGATGGTAATTGTCTGGATATGACTTGTATAGCTCTTTGTAAAATAGAGTACGCACATTACAGCCAACAGAACTGACTCAACAATAATAATGGCCACAAGTTTCTTGTTTCCTCCGCCTGAGGCCGACTCAAAATCTTTTAAGTTGTCCACGATACGATTTTTAATGATTTGCGGCAAAAGTAATTATTTTCGTAAATATCAGACTGATTATTGAGCCTGACCAGAATTTTCTCCGTAAAGAATGTCGTAGAGGGCGGCAACCGTGTCGGCAATAATGCCTGTGCAGACAATATTGTGGTGGGCGCGCGCATCGACCTGCTCCTTGCTGACCTTCTTTTTCAGCAGTTCGCCGCACTCGGTTGTTCCATAAATGGCGGTCACGGCGGCGTTCAAATCCTGCACCTTCTTATACTGCGCCAGTTTGGTGTCCATGTCTTTTGGGTTGTAACTGCCTGTGGCCATGCCCAAGACCATGAACGAGCCGGTTACTGCGCCGCACTTGCCGCGCAAACGGCCCATTCCGCCGCCAAAGGGTGCCGAAATAACACCAACGGTGCTGGCATCGAATCCGAATTCCGGGGCAAAAGCCATTGCCACCGACTGCGAACAGGCGAAGCCCTCTTTGAAATAGGCCAGTGCCTGGTCAATAAATTCTTGTTTTGTTTTCATAAAGCAATGATTTTCTATCGGCTTCAAAAATAAATGAAAAATTGAAGTCAACATTTACCTTTGCGGCAAATAACTTGATATGACGGCAACAACGGTCATTCTGCTAATTGTTTTCTGCACGGGCGCCAGCTTTGTGCAGCGTGTCAGCGGTTTCGGCTTTGGCATTTTCATTATGACCGTGCTCCCGCACCTGATGCCGTCGTATGGCGAAGCCACGGCCTTGTCGGGTATGCTGTCGGCGGCGCAGTCGCTCTATGTGCTGGTGTCAATCTACCGCCTGATTGAATGGCGGCGCGTTATCCCCATTCTGCTAGCTTTTCTGGTCACGTCGTTTTTTGCGGTTGAGTATGTAGCAATGGCCACCGACACTCATTTGAAACATCTGCTTGGCGCCATACTGCTGATAATGAGCGTCTATTTCCTTGTCATTAGCGACCGTATCCGCCTTCAACCTACCATGGCCATGCAACTGTCGATGGGAACACTCAGCGGCGTTATGGGCGGATTGTTTGCCATGCAAGGGCCGCCGGCTGTTCTCTATTTTGTGGCGTCCGAACCCGACAAGCAACGCTATCTGGCTCACACTCAGGCTTATTTCTTTATCGGCAATGTTTTTATGACCATCTATCGCGCCCGGTGCGGATTCTGCACTCCAACAGTGGGCTGGTGCTGGCTTTATGCGTTTGTCGGGATTGTTGTTGGCTCGTGGCTCGGCCGTCTGGTTTTCGACAAAATGCCGTCGGCAGCCCTGCGCAAGATTGTCTACGCCTATATGGCCGTTGGCGGGATTTTGGCGTTGATGGCATGAGGAATAGGGATTTTTTGGGTGTTGGGGATTGGGTGTTGGGTGTTAGTGAGTAAAGTGTAAGGAATAAGGGATAAGGAGTAAAGAGTAAAGAGTAAAGAGTGAGGAGAATTCATATTTTTGCCGCAAAAAAAAGATGATAAAGTCAGTGATATTCGATATGGACGGTCTTCTGATTGATTCGGAGCCGTTCTGGCGCATGGCCGAGCGGACAGTGTTCTCAAGCGTGGGCATCGACCTCAGCGAGGAGCAGTGCCGCTCAACAACGGGAATGCGTGTCGATAACGTTGTCAGCCACTGGGATAGTATCTACCCGAACCATATCACCAACAAACACCTGATAGTCAACGGTATACTCGAAGAGGTTACGCGACTTGTGAAAACTTACGGCGAACCAATGCCGGGTGCGCGTCAGGCGGCGCAACTGTTCGTCTCGCGCGGATGGTCGATGGCGCTGGCATCGGCTTCGGCCATGTCGCTCATCAATGCCGTTCTCGATAAACTCGATGTGCGCCAATGGTTCAGCGTTGTGCAGTCGGCCGAGTATGTGAAATACGGCAAGCCGCACCCCGAGATTTTCCTCACCACAGCCGCAAGTCTCGGAACAAAACCCGAGGAGTGCCTGGTTCTTGAGGATTCAATTTTTGGCGTAATTGCCGGCAAAGCGGCACTTATGAAAGTTATTGCCGTTCCCGACAAGGAACTCGCCGCACGCCGCGAATACGGAGTGGCCGACGCTGTGCTTCGCTCGCTGGCAGAGATTGACAAGGCTCTACTCGACTCACTTTCGCAACCTAAAAAATAGTAAATTTGCACCATCAATTTTGGGCAGAACATGGGCAGAGTAAACATTATAGGAGAAAAATGCGCTGAGACGGCCGTGCTTGTGGGCGTTATCACTCAGGAGCAGAACGAGGAGAAGGTAGGCGAGTACCTCGATGAGCTTGCCTTTTTAGCCGACACTGCCGGTGCGGTTGTCATTAGTCGCTTTACGCAGAAGATGGACAAGCCCAACGGCGCAACTTTTCTTGGCTCGGGAAAGATTAAGGAGGTGGCCGAATATGTCGAGGAGAATAATGTCAGCCTTGTCATTTTCGACGATGAACTGACGCCCACACAATTGCGCAATCTCGAGAACATGTTCAAGGCCCGCGTTCTTGACCGAACCAACCTCATACTCGATATTTTTGCCCAGCGCGCCCAGACGGCTCACGCCAAGGTGCAGGTGGAACTAGCTCAGTACCAATATCTTCTACCACGTTTAACGCGAATGTGGACACACCTTGAGCGCCAGCGAGGCGGCATTGGAATGCGCGGTCCGGGTGAGACGCAGATTGAGACCGACCGTCGTATCATCCTCGACAAGATTGCCCACTTGAAAGAACAGCTCGGCAAGATTGACAAGCAGATGGCCACGCAGCGCAAAAACCGCGGTCAGATGGTGCGCATTGCCCTTGTTGGCTACACCAACGTTGGCAAATCGACCATTATGAACATGCTGAGCAAGAGCGAGGTGTTTGCCGAAAACAAGCTGTTCGCCACACTCGACACCACCGTACGCAAAGTGGTTATCGGCAATCTGCCATTCCTGCTGTCGGACACCGTTGGGTTCATCCGCAAACTGCCGCACCACCTTGTAGAGTCGTTCAAATCGACACTCGACGAGGTACGCGAGGCCGATATTCTGCTGCATGTTGTCGATGTGTCGCACCCTGGTTTCGAGGACCAGATAAACGTGGTGAACAAAACCCTGCAAGAAATTGGCGCACAAAACATTCCGACATACGTAGTGTTCAACAAGATTGACAATTACCACTACGAGCCGCTTGGAGAATTCGACTTCCAACCCGCCACACGTGTCAACATTCCGCTCGACGAACTGAAACGCTCGTGGATTGCAAAAAACAACCTGCCGTGCATCTTCATCTCGGCCAAAGACCACACCAACATCGACGAGTTCCGCAACCTTATTTACGATAAAGCCCGTCAAATCCATGCCGAGCGCTACCCTTACAACAACTTCCTTTTCGAAACGTTTGAGGAGGATAAATAATAGGTATCAGGTGTAATTAGGTGCTCGATGTCTATCGCCGCCCGCTCAACAAAGATTTTATAGGGTAAAAAATACAAAAACAGCCGGTCCCGAAATCGAAACCGGCTGTTGTATGTTGCCTCCAGCACTGCGCTGGCCTATCTGAAACTACCGCCGTATTTCACAACCTCGCTGTTGCGGTTGATAACAAGGAACGGAATTGTCTCTTTGTAATTCGGATTCTCTTTCACCATCTTCTTGTATTTGTTGATGATGAGCACCACAAGGTCAGAATCGATGTTCTGGCTGAACCTCAAAATCTCGTCCTCGAACACCTTGCCTTTTTTTGCGGTTTTTATACCATATATAATATCCTTCTTGTCGAGCAGTTTCTTTGTGAAGTAGATGTTGTTGGCCATATCCTTCTTCTGATACTCGTCGTCGATATATGGTTTGATAATGTTGATATTGCAGTTATAATATTTCGACAGATAAACCACCCACTGAAGAGTCTCCTTCATCTTTTTGTCGTGGTCGAGCGGCACAACAATCTCTTTGTAGTAATCGTGAGTCGGGGCTGTTGTTGCCACAATGAACGGAATATCGATAACCGAAAGGATATCAGTAACTTCCCTAATATCGAGTGTCTCCTTTTCGGTCAGCTTGTAGGTGCGGCCGGTGATTACCAGATTGGCGTTGGCGTCTTTCATCAATCCGTCGACAACCTTACTCTTGGTGCCTATCTCAACATCGATAAAAATTCGCTGCGGATCGAGATTGTACTTTTGCACCATCTGGTTTGCAGCCTCCTTGATTTTCAACTTCTCGCTTTCGTACTCAGCCTGCTTGGCGGACTTACCGAATAGTCCGGGTGCCTTTAAAAACCGAACCAACATGATCTGGTTATCAACCTCGTTAGCAAGCAAAATAGCATGCTGAAGGGCTATCTCGCATGTCTCTGTGTAGTCCCACGGAATTACAATAACGTCTTTTCTCGTCTTTGCCATATACTAACAATTGAATAATTTGCGAAAATAATTATTTTTTTTCAACTAAACGCCTAATTGCTTCCAATTGATTGTTTTTATTCACATCTCTCATCTGTTTTGCCGAATTGGTGAAATATTGATGTCCCTCTATGAACTTGATTTGCATTAAGTTCCATTTATCAATATCGTCCTCGATGGCACCTCGTTCACGCAGCTCCCGATAAAGATTTCCCGACACTGGTATGAAGTCAGCACGGCCCAGATAGTCAAGATCGGCGTCACAAATGATCTGTTCGAGCAGCGCAACCGGCTTCGGTGGCAGCTTGGTTTTCATTATCAAGTTGCAGATGAAATCAATTTGTTCGGGTGTGTAATCGTACTTCGGCAGGTATTCGCGCGCAATCTCACATCCGGCCTCCTCATGGTCTTTGTAAGTACGGGTGAAACCTGTATCGTGGAAAAGCGCAGCCGTCTTAAGCATAAGCATCTCCTCATCCGATATTCCCTCGTGGCGACCGATAATCTCAACCTGCGTTGTAACATCAATGGTGTGCTTCAGGTTGTGGTAATAGAGATTCTTCGGCAGTTTCTCCTCTAGCATGTTCAGCACAAACTCCTCGATGTCGTCGAAACGCACAATTCCCAACCTGGTCTGGAAGGCCTGGTTTGGTTTTGCGCCCAAACCACCGACCGAAAGGTGCGGACGGAAACCCTCAATCAGATACATGTCAATCTCACCTTTGTATTTGACAGGCATCTTGCCCCAATACTGGCATACGAAATAGTCTTTAACCAACTCGTAGGTCATGCCGGTGATATTCACTTTGTTAATCTGGCCCGAAGCCTCCATGCGGCTTGCAATGTTCACTGTATCGCCCCAGATTTCGAGTTTCTTCTTGTTGCCTGTGTTGTTGCAGAACACCGGTCCGGTATGGATGCCGATTCGCAGGTTCCACCCCTGATCGTCGCCGTACTGCAGCTTCATGCCCTGCATATACTGGTACATCTCGAATGCGGCCAGCACCACCTCAATTGGATTGGTGTGGTTCTTCTGCGGAATACCGCCGGCGCACATGTAAATGTCGCCTATCGATTTTATTTTCTCGATATGGAACTTCTTGACCACCTCATCGAAATGGAAGAAGAATCTGTCAAGGTCATCAATAAGGTGTTCTGCGTTTTCGGTTTTCGATATGTTGGAGAATCCGTGAACGTCGGAGAACAGCACCGTAACCATTTTGTAGCGGGTTGCCTTCTCCTTCGATTTTTCTTTGAGTTTCTCGAACTCTTCCTTCGGCATATAGTTTGCCGCAAGCTCCTCGTACTTAACCTTTTGTGCCTGAAGCTCCTTTGTGCGGTCAGTAATTTCGTTCTCGAGCGACAATTTGGTACGCAGAATTTTGTACCGACTCCAGAAGTAAACCGCGCATACGGCAACAAGCGCTATAAGTATGGCCACCAGAAAATCGATAGAACCATAAGCGCGACCGTCGTTAATCTTGACTGTTGTCTGATAGAACAAATCTCCATCACTACGGGCTTTTACCACAACAGAAGCTTTACGCGATGGCAGATTGAATGTCACCGACGATTTTGCGGACCAGACAGGCTCCTGCCCTATTCCCTCAAAACAGAATTCACTGAGCATCAAGCGTGTAACATCGTCAGGATCGACAAAAAGAGTTATCCGCTTGGTTCCAAGATGCGAAGCCAGATTGTATTTTATCACTCCGTCGCCGTTTTCATCGGGCGACAGCGTAACCTTCTCCTCAACTGCCACACCCACACTGAATGTACCTACTCTCGACGCTTGCGCTCTTGCGTCAAAAGTTATTGCCGCCATGCCTGCCATGAACAAAATTCCAAGCAGAATGACCATACCGTTATTCCTTATCGTTGCCAAAATTATCTGTTTTTGTTTCGATAAAACGTTTACAATCACACTATATTGTTGGCTCTTCAAACCGTACCAAATATATTAATTTTTGTATTTCCAATTGAAAATGGCAGATTATACATCCCCTTCAGTCTGTTTTTTTTGACGAGCGGCCAATCCCACCTGTTGCGCTCATTATCAATACAAGCGAACAGTTTACGCTTCTACCATTATCCAAAACATTATAATTCAATTTATTATACAATAAATCATCGGCGCAATACTTTTACTTCGAGGCTTTTTCCTGACATGGCGACATCGAAAAACTTTACATATTTTTTTCATTTCTTGCGACAAGCGATCAGCCAAACTTCACCTGCGAAAGTTGAGTTTTGCCAATGCAATAATCTTGTTCCGGCACAAAACGATGCGAAAGTGGATCATTTTTATGAAACCAGATAAAATTGAGTTTGATTTATGCCGAATAAATATTTTTGCACGGTAATTGATAGTGATTCATAAAACCGCTTTTTTGAGCAAATGCAGGTTAGCAACAGCATCAATAATTTGAATATCGGCAAGCCGGTTGTCACCATTGGCTCTTTCGACGGTGTGCACCGCGGGCACTGCGAGGTGCTGCGCCAACTTACCGACTATGCACAACACGTTGGTGGCAGCAGCGTGGTAATAACCTTCTGGCCCCACCCTGCCGCAGTTCTCACCCCCAACAACCACCCTGCCCTGCTCTCAACCATCGACGAGAAAACAAGTCTGCTTGCCGCCACTGGCATCGACTGGCTTATAACGCTGCCCTTCACCCGCGAATTCTCGCAAATGGAATACGGCGATTTTATTTCGAACTGCCTTGTCGGCGCATTGCACATCGACACTTTGCTTGTGGGTTACGACAACAAAGTGGGCCACGGCGGACATGGACATTTTGCCGAGGTTGAGTCGCTCGCAAAACAACTGGGGTTCAATGTGCTCCAACTCAAAGCACTTGCCGAAGGCAGCACGCCTGTTAGTTCAACGGCTATTCGCAATCTGCTGGCCGAGGGCAATGTGGCTCAGGCCGGATTGCTGCTGGGAAGACCATACGCGCTCAGCGGCAAGGTGGTTAGCGGCAATCACATTGGCACCACAATCGGCTTCCCGACAGCCAATCTGCAGCCCGACGAATGCAAGTTTGTGCCGGGCAATGGCGTCTATTCCATAACCGCAAATCTCAACGGCAACGAATACCAAGGAATGCTGAACATCGGCAACCGCCCAACCATTGGCGACAACCACCGGACAATTGAAGCCCATCTGTTCGATTTTGACGGTAACATCTACAATAAAAACCTGACAATCCGTTTTCTAGACAAAATCCGCAACGAACGTCAGTTCGCAAGCATCGATGATCTGAAACATCAGCTTGAAGCCGACCAGCACAAAGTGAAGGAATGGTTTAAAATGTAAAATCGTACGGCACAAAAAAAAGCGATGACACATCTGCCACCGCTTTTTGTTTTTGCGCGTTGCCGCCGGCCTACCAATCATCATCGTTATCGTTGACCGGAGCCTTTGGTTTTGCAGCCTCATTGAGTTGTTTTTCAACTATTTCAGCAAAAACACAGCTTGCCACATAAGCGCTCGAGCCGATCTTTTTACGCAGAGCGTCCTGCTCGTCATAGAACGGATAGCATTTCTTAACCGCCCATTTCGACGACGAATTGATGATGTACTCGTTGATAGTTTGAACCAGACGCAATTTGCCGTCTTTGATGTTTATCTTGACTGACAGGCTCACACTTACAATCTGATGAGGAAATGTCACAATGCTTTTGAGCGTTGTGGTGGCAACGAGTGTGCCCGAAGCCTTATCGTTAGTCTGGATTGACGATGATTTATCAGCAAAAGCTTTTGTGAACCAACCGTTTATGTTATCATAAATTTTATCTTTGTCCATGTTCGGGCAATCGATAACAGTGGTATAAGTCATCTGGTCGTTTTTGTCGAGTTCGAACCGCGACTTCAGCGATGTTGCCGCCTCAACATACTGGTGTTTGTGGTCAGGTTTTCCATCGTATTTGTCAATGTCATATTTAGCGAACGAATCGCCTGTCAGAATCTGGGCTGACACGCTCATTGTGCTCAGCACGAAAAGCCCCAATAATAATTTTTTCATCATGTTTTGTTTTTTATGCGTTTAAACTGCGCCGTATAAATCGGCTTTGGCTATAATGCACAAATATATAGGTTTGTTTCCATTTTGATTTTTATGCGGAAACTTTTTTTATTGCACCATTTTTCCACAACAGAATTCCAACTTGTTCCAGCTGGACACAATTATAACTCACTCCCATGAAAAACACAATCACAACCAGCAACACAATATCGTGATTTTAAAACAATTAAGGCAGTAGCCATCCGCATCACGGACATGCTACCGCCTCTAAGCAACTATTATTTGATGAAAAGCGTTTTTTCTATTTCAGTCGCGAAACTGAGCCTCCCGAGCTGGCACTCACCATGGTGTTCGATGGTGTGCCCGTATATCTGATTCGTCCACCACTGCTTGCCTCCGCATCCAATCTTGTCGAGGTATTGATGGTTACGCCGGCTCCACTCGAAGCCCTTGCTGTTCCTTTGTCGGCGTGCAGTTTTTCGGCCTTGATTCGCGCACCGCTCGAGGCATCGAAATCAGTTTTTTGCGAATTACCAGCAATTTCGATAACCGAACCGCTGCTTGCCTTTGCCACAACCGAATTGGCGTGTGCCGTAACTTCCAACTGCGAACCCGACGATGCGGCCAAAGTAAGAACATCGGCACTAATGCTATCGGTGGCGACTCTGGCTCCCGAGCTTGTTTTTATGCGGTTGATGCTGACAGCCGTAACGTTCACCTCAATGCGGTCGAGCCTTTTGATATCCTGTTTTTTCTTCCAATAGATGAACAACGTGCCGTTTTTAACCTCAGTCACAATATTGTCGATAACATCGGCCGGTGCAGTCACCGTTGCGCCGCAAGAGTCACCAATCGTCACATTTGTTTTGATGCCGTTGCCAACATCAACTCCAGTGAAATCCGACACATTACGCTCGTTGGTTATACTGTCGGTTCTGCTTCCGAAGGCGCATACCGAAATTGTCAGCATGGCACCTAAAACAATTGTCATAAATCCTTTCATTTTCATATTATTTAATGTGTTAACAAAATGTCTGTTTTTCTAAAACTCACTCTAATGACGGGCGATTAGTGAAAACGTTGCAGAAAAAATCAAAAAAATTTTTTTGTGGCCCGCTCCGCAATATCTTTGTGAAAGAAACAGCATTCTTGACACTATGGATTTCAGGACACAGGTTGACGCAAAGGCGGATTTCACTATCGGGTATTCCGACAAAATAATGATGATGGGCTCATGTTTTGCCGAAAACATCGGGCAGAAAATGCGGCAGGCCAAACTCGACGTGCTGGTGAACCCGTTCGGCATTCTGTTCAATCCCGAATCGATTGCCATTGCGCTTGAGCAGGCAATGTCGGGCAAAAAAGTCGAAGCCGGCGATGTGTTTTTCCACAACGGGCTATGGTCGGGATTCGGTTTTCACGGCAGTTTCTCGTCGCCCGACAAAGATATCGCTCTGCGCAAAATGAACGACGGAATAGCAGCCGCCCATTCCCGATTGGCCAATCTGTCACTCCTTATAATAACCTTCGGAAGCGCGTTTGTCTACCAAAATGCCGCCGACGGCCGTGTAGTGGCCAACTGCCACAAACTTCCGGCAAACAACTTTGTACGCGAGATGCTGAGCGTTGATTTCATTTCGAACCGTTACTCCGAGCTGGTTGAACGGCTGACAAGCCTCAACCCCGACTTGCAAATTGTACTGACTGTCAGCCCCGTACGGCACTTACGCGACGGCGCACACCAGAACCAATTGAGCAAATCGACACTGCTTCTGGCTGCCGATAATGTGGTGAGCAATTTTGCAAATGCGCACTATTTTCCATCGTATGAGTTGCTGTTGGACGATTTGCGCGACTACCGATTCTACGATACCGACATGGTTCACCCATCGGCAGTTGCTGTCGATTACATCTGGCAGAACATCCGCAACAACTGCATCGATAAGGCCGACAACGCTCTGATGGATGAGATTTCAAAAATAATAACTGCGGCCAACCACCGGCCTTTGAACCCCGACACCGAAGAGCACAAACAATTTGCCAAGCGGCAACGCGAAATCACTACCCAATTCGCCATGAGCCACCCATACATCGACCTGAGCGAGGAGATAATGAAATTAGAAACCGCGCTGAAACCTATTTAGCGAACAATTTGCAGACATAGCATAACAGTCTGGCATACTAGCAAATAGCTGTTAATGCAATTTTGGATTGGATGTATGGCGATTGCTGTCACGGAGGGTTTTCTTTTCGATATTCTTTGCAAAAGCCTCAGTCAAATCGACGCCCGTCTGGTTGGCAAGACAAATAAGAACCCAAAGCACATCGGCCATCTCGTCGGCAAGATTTTTCTGCTTGTCGCTCTCTTTGAACGACTGCTCGCCATAGGTGCGGGCCACTATGCGCGCCAGTTCGCCCACCTCCTCGGTGAGCAGCGCCATGTTTGTCAATTCGCCAAAATAGCGCACTCCGTAAGTCCGAATCCACTCATCGACCTGCTGCTGCGCCTGTTTGATTGTAAGTTCCATTGTCATTGTTTTTCTGACTGCAAATTTAATCGGAATATCAACAAAATATGGGTTTTAAGGTAACACTATATTATATGGCTGTTTTATCATTTTGACTTACAAATACATCAATACAATGATTATTAGTATTATTGCACAGTAAATACAATCATCATGAAAAAGAATCTGATTCTTTTGGCAATTGTGGCGCTTGTGGCTGTATCGTGCAAAGACAAAAAAAATGAGGACAACCGCGAAGATTACAACCGCGAGACCGTCAATGCCTGTATATACGACATCATGGAGACATATTATCTGTGGAACAACAATATTCCGCAGCAGCGAAGACTCAAGTTCAACGAAAAGCCCGACGTTTTTTTTAATAATCTTCTCTTCAGTGGCGATCCGTGGTCGTTTATCAGCGATGACAGCAAAGCCACAAACGCCCAACTGGACGGGAATCCATACTCGATGGGGTTTTCACCGCAATTTTGGTACTACAACGACAAAAGCAACGTACTTATAATAGTAGAATATGTATATCCCGGCTCTCCCGCCGACCGTGCCGGACTGAAACGTGGCGACATTATTCTCGACATTGATGGAGAGGAGATGACACCAAAAAACTACTACGATCTGTACTCAAGAAAAAGCGCCACATACACACTTGGCACTTACGATCCTAAAAAGAACACACTGAACGACAACGGAACCAAACTTAAATTAGAAGCCGCTGCTATCAAAGCCGACCCGTCTATCTACGATACTATTTACATGGTGGGTAATAAACCCGTCGGATACCTCGTTTACACCGCTTTTGCCTCCGACACATCGTACTTCAGTTCGATGGATGCAATTTTCGACAATTTCAAGTCCGCCGGAGTTAAAGACCTGATTCTCGACCTGCGATACAACCGCGGAGGCAGCATCGAAACCGCCGGACATCTGGCAGCGGCCATTGCTCCCGCCGATGTTGTAAACAATCACGAGGTACTTATCACCTATATTTATAACGACATCCTAACCGAGTATTTCAATTCATATAAAGCTCAAAATCAGGATGATGAAACTATCTACCGAATTCCAGGCAACACACACAATGCTGACATTGAAAACCTATATGTACTCGGCACTAATAACACTGCTTCAGCCAGCGAGCTTATCATAGTCGGACTGCAACCATATATGAATGTAAAACTCATTGGAACAGAAACATACGGCAAGTACACCGGAATGTTTATTTTTGACAGTGATGTTGAAGGCTGCAAAGATCTTGAGAACTGGGCCGTTCTGCCAGTGTGCATGAAATATGCCAACTCCGTCGGCTATACCGATTTCGATAATGGTCTGAAACCCGATTATGAGATTGATGATAATCTGCTAAACGCCTATCCGCTCGGTGACCCAAATGATCCTGTGATTGCCACCGCCCTCGATGTGGTCGGCGGTCTGCCACTCACGGCAAAATCGGCATATGTGAATCCGTTCACTCCATTAAGAACAGACAATCCGTCTGCTATTAATAATTTGATAATCAATAAATAGCAAAGAAAAAAATATAATATCAGTCCGTTCCTTTACGGTTGAAAATCAAAAAACCGAGATTCACTTGAAAATGGAACGGATTCTCTTCCTTATAATAATAACTTGCGGTTGCGGCAAACGGTCCTACAGGTGTGTGCCATACCAGAGCCGCGTGCGTCATGAAGCGCGGTGTGGGGAAATCCTCGCTGTAAGCGGGCGCATAATTTTGTGTTATAATATATCTATAAGGTTGGAAAACATGTGCTTCGGTTCGCAACTGAACCTTCTCGGTCAGATTGACAATCGGCATCAGGCCCACGCCAACCCATTGGCAGGCTCGGAAACGTTCCAAAATCTGCGACTGGCATTGCGGAAACGGCTCATAGGCGTATGATGTCAGCAGCGTTGATATACTATTGGCAAACTGAGGTTTGTTACTGATGTCGCAAATGGTTTGAAATCCTAAACTAAAGTGCCTCGCCACATTGATATACTGAGTGTACTGCAATAGAAAATTAGCCCATGCGCGGTGTTCGTTGATCTTGTTAGCTGACTCAAACGGTCGTGCCGTGCTGCCAGGCTTGTAGCTCTCCTCACCAGTAATATAACTGGCCTGAGCCATTACAAAACGGCCGCTGTTGGCATACTGTCTGTAATTGAGCATGTTGTACTCATATTTCAGCTTCACGTCGAAATAACTCATATAAGTTTCATCGGCATTGTCGTTCTTTGTAATGTTCATCGACTGAAAATAATTGTAATACATGGCACCGTATGCCACACCAATGGTAGCAATGCCACGATTATAGACAGGCACTCCCAAATCGAGGCCAACATACTTGTCGGTGTGGATTACCTGCGAGAGTGCCTCGCTGTCGAAGAACAGTTCGCGGCTGGTTTTAAAATAGTTCCACCGGCTATAGGCGGCACGGAAATCGGCAAAATACGGTGGCATTTTTTTAATGATACTGCGCGGCGACAAATCAATGCGGAACACCCCGTTGGCCGAATTGTAGAACTGCCCTGCCGTGATGCTGCCCGAAACGTTGTAGATGTTGCGGTGCATGAACACATATTCGGCGCCAATCTGCGCAAAACTGCGGTTTCCCGATGAAATATTTCCACCGAAATTCACGCTGAAAGTTTTCTTTGCGGTTACATCGAGATTAAGGTCGAAATGGCCTGTCTCCTTGTTGTAGAAGGGCTGCGGATAGATTGACTGCAGAATCTTGTCGGATGTGAGCCGGAAATATCCGCTTTCGAGCGTTTCGAAAGAGAACGTGTCCTTGCCGCGTTTTATGCTCTGCTCAATATAGCCCGACGCTATATCATCTACACCTTTAACCACCACCTTCTCAAAAACCAAATTCGGGCTGCCTTCGACAAATTCGGCACGCCGCTTGGCAAGAGAATCAGCCGAAGCACGACGGCTTATGAGTGCTTTTATCGAGTCCATCTTTGCGTTTGTGGCGACATATCCTATTTCCGAAATCTCATCGAATTTCTCGAAATCCATAAGGTCGTATTGGCTCAGTTTAGGTGATATGAGCACACCATCGCCCGGAATGGTGAAGTTCGATTTCTTCATGAAAAAATTCATCAGCAGAAGATACACGTCGTCGTCGGTGGGTTTTTCGGGATTCTCGGTCACCGTGCAGCCGATGATGACATCGGGGTTGAACTTCTCCTTCATAATGTCGGACGGGAAGTTGTTCTGCATTCCGCCATCGAAAATCAGCTCGCCGTCGATGGTCATCGGCTTGAAATATCCGGGGAATGTCATCGATGCGCGCACGGCCTGCGACAGATTTCCCTTTGTGAATATCACCGGCTTGTTGTTGTGCACATCGGACGCCACGCAGAAGAACGGCACAAACAATTTGTTGAAGTCATAATCGGCACGAGCCGACCCCTGTGCGTAAATCTGCATCGAGCGGAAGTCCATCTGCTCTGGGTCGATGATGTTGGTGGGCAGAATGAGACTCACCGACGAGCCGTCGCGTTTCAGCCTCATGCTTATCCATTCGGCACCATCGATTTTGGTCTTGTAGTAATACTGCTCCTCCGGGCTCATATCGCCTTTCGACCAACGCAGAAAATCGTCGGACTGCAGCAGCTCGGCCATCTGGTCGGGCGAGTAGCCGATGGCGTACAGCGATCCGATGATGGCGCCAATTGATGTTCCGCAGATGTAATCGATGGGAATGTTGTTCTCCTCGAGCGCCTTCAGCAAACCCACATGTGCCAAACCCTTAGCACCGCCGCCGCTGAGCACAACGCCAACGGTTTGCGCGCTCAGCCTGCCGATGCCCAATGCTAAAACCAAACCGATTGTTAACAGAAATTTCATACTGCCACAAATATCATAAAAAATCAATTCTTAGAAAACGCTTTAATTTGAGAAAATCGGATTAACATTGCCGCGCAAAACCGACATTATGCAATGAAATCCAAAGACCTGATATTAGGACATTTAGCAGCGTTTTTCGCATACGTTATTTTTGGGCTTAACACCATTGTGTGCAAAGACATTGCCAATTTTGCGCAGTTGTCGCCTATTGCACTCTTCTGTATTCGCTCCATTGGTGCAGCGGCGCTGTTCTGGCTTCTGTCGGCTTTCACACCGAAGGAGAAAGTGCCTGTGCGCGATTTGGGCGCCATTTTCATTGCCTCGATGCTAGGTTTGTTCCTGACGCAGATTTCGTTTTTGAAAGCCATCACCATCACCACGCCAATGGACGCCACCATTGTTGCAACCATGACGCCCATAATGACAATGTTTGTGTCGGCCATTTTCATAAAAGAACCCATAACGCTGAAAAAGGTTTTGGGCGTGATGTTGAGTTTTTCTGGCGTTATATTTTTGATTTTCAACTCGGTTCACGATTCGGGAGCTGTCGAAAAATCAACGCCAATGGGCATTGGTCTGATGATTCTGAACGGGCTGTTTTTTGCCATGTACCTTGGCATTTTCCGCCCGCTGATTTCGCGCTACAATGTTGTGACGTTCATGAAATGGATGTTCACCTTCTCAATGGTTGCCGCCCTTCCGTTCGGTGCATCCGACTTACTGTCAGCCAATTACAGCCAATTTTCAGGCAAGTTGCTTGCCGACATCGGATTCCTGGTGTTCTTCGCCACATTCGTTTCTTATTTCCTGATTCCTTACGGACAAAAACGTCTGCGTCCAACGCTTGTGGGTATGTACAGCTACTTGCAGCCAATAATTGCCGCTGTGGCGAGCATCTGTGTAGGAATGGACACGCTGACAGTTGGTAAGGTTCTTGCGGCAGCACTGGTGTTTGTGGGTGTGGGCGTTGTAAATAAGAGCAAGGCAAGGCAGGAATAACTTTTGCTTTTCTTATCGCCTAATTACTAACTCCTAAATCCTACATTTTTTAGTAAATTTGGCGCAAAATTTACAATCAATGGTTGTATTAGGTATCATTCCCGCCCGTTACGCGTCGTCGCGGTTTCCGGGCAAGCCGTTGGCCGACATTGGCGGAAAGCCAATGGTGCAGCGGGTTTTTGAACAGGCGTCGAAGGCGCTTGAGCACGTGGTTGTGGCCACCGACGACCAACGCATCTACGACGCTGTGCTGGCGTTCGGCGGTAAGGTTGTTATGACGTCGGACAAACACCCGAGCGGCACCGACCGCTGCGCTGAAGCCGTGCTCAAATACGAGCGCGACTACAATCAGTCGGTTGACGTGGTCATCAACATTCAGGGTGACGAGCCTTTCATCGCCGAAAGGCAGATTAAACTGCTGGCCGGGCTTTTTGCCGACAGTCAGGTGCAGATTGCCACGCTCATCAA
>JAGCFC010000001.1 GCA_017650325.1 Salinivirgaceae bacterium
AAGCGTTGGGGTGTTCGGCTGGTCGGAACCAAGGAACGACGCTAATTTGACACGCTGGCTCTCGCCGCCGCTCAACGAACTCGATGACTGACCAAGTTTTATGTAGCCAAGTCCCACATTGGCAAGCGGTTGCAGACGGTCAACAATGCGACGGCAGGTTGTGTCGGCATCTTTGCTGAAGAACTCAATTGCCTCATTGACAGTCATATTCAGCACGTCGTTGATATTCTTGTCGTGATAGCGAACATCGAGTACAACTTGCTTGAAACGCTGGCCGTGGCAACTGTCGCAAACAAGTTCAACATCGGCCATAAACTGCATTTCAATCTTGATTTTACCTTCGCCCTGACACTCCTCGCAGCGGCCGCCATCAACATTGAACGAGAAGAACGACGGTGTCATATTCATAATCTTCGCGGCCTGCTGGTCGGCAAACAACTTGCGGATTTCGTCGTATGCCTTGATGTATGATGCTGGATTTGAACGAGTTGACCGTCCAATCGGATTTTGGTCGACAAACTCAACGCGCCCAATACGCTTCAGATCGCCATACATTCGGCGGAAGTTGCCGGTTGGCGTATCGCTCTGACCACCAAAGTATTTGGCGAGCGCATTGTAAAGAATTTTGTTCACCAATGTCGATTTTCCACTACCCGAAACGCCTGTTACAGCCGTAATCGTGCCAAGCGGGAACTTAACGTTGATGTTCTTCAGATTGTTTTCGCACGCACCCTCAATGCCGATAAAATCGCGCCACTTGCGCCGCATTTCGGGAACCTTTATTTTAAGTTTGCCGGTCAGATATTGCGCCGTAAGGCTCTGGCTGTCAGTCTCCAACTGCTGATGATTGCCTTGAAAAACCACTTCACCGCCAAGCCGTCCGGCCATAGGACCAATGTCGATAATCTCGTCGGCAGCGCGGATAATGTCCTCGTCGTGTTCCACAACAACCACCGTGTTGCCGATGCGTTGCAGATTGCGCAACACTTTGATTAGCAATTCGGTATCTTTTGAATGAAGTCCAATCGACGGTTCATCGAGAATGTAAAGCGAACCGACAAGGCTGCTGCCCAATGATGTGGCAAGATTGATGCGCTGGCTCTCGCCGCCACTCAATGTCGATGATAAACGGCTCAATGTCAGGTATCCAAGCCCCACATCCTTCAGGAAACCAATACGATTTCTAATTTCGGTCAGAAGGCGGCTAGCAACCTTCCCATCGTGTTCATCGAGTTTAAAATTGCTCACCACGCCGCTCAACTCGCTTATGGGCATATTTACCAAATCCACAATCGAATAGCCGTCGATTTTCACATATTCGGCTTCCGGTTTAAGCCGCGAGCCGTGGCAATCGGGGCAAATGGTGCGCCCGCGAAACCGCGACATCATCACGCGATATTGGATTTTGTAGGAATTCTGATCAACAAAGTTGAAGAAATCGTTGATTCCGTGGAAATAGCGGTTTCCCGTCCAAAGCAGATTATATTGACTTTCAGTCAGTTCGTTGATTGGTGTGTATATCGGGAAATCGAACTTGTCGGCATTAAAAATCAACTTATCGAGCCACTCCTGTCCTTTCTCGCCGCGCCAACAAGCAATGGCGCCTTCGTAAACGTTAAGGCTCTTGTTCGGAATCACAAGGTCAGGGTCGATGCCGATGGCGCTGCCAAAGCCGCCGCACGTCGGACAGGCTCCAAGCGGTGTGTTGAAACTGAACAAGTGCTCTGTAGGTTCGACAAATACCATTCCGTCGGCTTCAAACCGATTCGAAAAGTTCTGTACCACAACATTCTCACCACGGAACACCTTGACGATGCAAGCCCCCTGCCCTTCGAAAAACGCAGTCTGCACCGAGTCGGCAATGCGGCTCAAATTATCGGCTTCGCTGTTGACCACAATGCGGTCAACAACAATGTTTATGGTGTCGCCGTCGGCTGGTAAGCACTCGTCGATTCCAAAAATCTCGTCGTTAACTTCAACGCGGCTAAAGCCCTGTTGTTTAAGAATTTCCAACGCTTTCGCGATGGTACGGCCGTTGGAAAGAGCGACCGGCGCCAAAATCATTGCGCGGGCGTTTTCGGGGAATGTAAGCAGATAATCTACAACATCTTGCACCGAATGTTTCTTGACAAGTTGCCCCGAAACAGGCGAATATGTCTTGCCAATTCGTGCGAAAAGCAGTTTCAGATAGTCGTAAATCTCTGTCGATGTGCCAACTGTTGAACGGGGATTGCGGCTGCAAACCTTCTGTTCGATGGCAATGGCCGGCGGAATACCTTTAATATAGTCGGTTTCGGGCTTGTTGATGCGCCCCAAAAACTGACGCGCATAGGCCGACAGGCTCTCGACATAGCGTCGCTGCCCTTCAGCATAAAGAGTGTCGAACGCTAGCGACGATTTGCCACTGCCCGACAATCCGGTTATGACAATCAGTTTGTTGCGCTCAATCTTCAAATCTATGTTTTTGAGATTGTTAACTCGTGCGCCTTTTATTTCGATGTACTGATTGCTCATATTAATTTATATTAACAACTTTTATTCCAACACTTTATCTTCTTGCAATTTGTTTTGCGAATCATTTCCAACCAAAGCGGCTAAT
>JAGCFC010000137.1 GCA_017650325.1 Salinivirgaceae bacterium
CCGCTTCCCGCCACACCAGGAAACATCGATGCCGTGCGTGCAGGGTCCGACACACCGCCAGCATACCGCGACGCCTCTTCGACACTGAACATACGCGCTACCACTTGTGCCATCTCGTTGAGTGGCAACTGCTTGTTAACCTGTGGCTTGACCACCACCTCGTCAAGTGTCGATATGCTTTCGGTCATTTTCAGGTCCAGCACCATCTCTTTGCCCGACGACAGCAACTGCTCTTTGAGTTCAAGCGGTTCGTAGCCCACAAAACTCACTCTGACTGTGTGTCGTCCCACGGGCACCTTCTGTATAGCGAAACGTCCGTCAGCATCGGAAACGGCGGCCATATCAGTCTGTCCGTCAACCATAATGGTTGCGCCCGTCATCGGCTCACCCGACGCTACGTCAGATACCTGTCCTCTGATTGTTTGTGTTGTTTGCGCTTGCGCAAAAGTTGTCATTGCAACAATCAATGTTGCCAAAAAGGTTAATTTTTTCATTCGTTCGATTTTTATAGTTACGCACTATTGATGCGGGTTTTTGAAAAGGTTGCAGTGTGGGTGAAAAAATTTTTGCATTCGATTTTCGAAACCATTTTGCCAATTCTGCTGTAGATTTGTATGTGCTATTGAAAATTGTTTTGTTATGAAATTGCAAGCATCAATACCAGAAACCATTCGTTCATACGCCATAATGACGGTAGGTCTGTTCATCTACGCGTTGGGTTGGGCATCATTCATTCTGCCGGCTCAAGTGGTGAGCGGCGGTGTGGCAGGTATGGCTTCGGCCATCTTCTATGCCACCGGATTCCCCGTTGAATATTCTTACGTAGGCATCAATGTCATTCTTTTGGCATTGGCCATCAAGATTTTAGGCGCATCGTTCGGCGTTAGAACCATCTATAGCATTGCAATGATTACGCTTTTTGTCCGCATACTGCGCGGCGTGATAACCGAACCGATTGTCAATGAAGCGTTTATGGCCACAGTGATTGGCGGTGCCATTGGCGGTTTGGGCATCGGCATTGTGTTCATGCAGGGCGGCAGCACAGGCGGCACCGACATTATTGCAATGATAATCAACAAGTACCGCGACATTATGCCCGGTCGCGCCATTATGGTCTGCGACGCGTTGGTAGTGGCTTCGTCGTACTTCATTTTCAATAGTGTCGAGAAAATGGTTTACGGTTTTGTGGCGATGTTCACGCTTACATATTGCATTGATATTGTGCTCGTTGGCCGCAAACAATCGGTTCAGATGATGATTTTCTCGAAGCACTATGCCGAGATTGCGGACGCCATCACATCACAGCTCGACCGCGGCGTAACCATTCTCGACGGCCAAGGCTGGTACTCAAAAAAAGAGATGAAAGTTATTCTTTCGATAGTGAAAAAGACTCAGGTTCAGGCCATTCACAAGATTGTCAAGCAAATCGACCCGCAGGCGTTTATCTCGCAGGAAGCTGTTATGAGCGTCTATGGTGAAGGGTTTGATGTGATGAAGTAGATGAGGAAATTCAATGTTAATCAAAACTCTGCCCAACGTATAGCAATCTCATCAAGAATCTGCATAATCGTAGCTGGATCTTTTTCTGTGACAAGTCTGATTCGAGTGTCTTTGAAATCAGGCAGAGCCTTGAAATAGTTCGATAGGTGCTGGCGCAGTTCAAAAACGCCCACGTAGTCACCTTTCCAGTCAAGTGAGTATTGAAGATGTCGTTTTACTAGTTCAACTTTTTGTGGCACAGTAGGTTTGGACAGCAGTTCGCCGGTCTTCAGATAATGCTTTGTCTGACTGAAAATCCAGGGATTCCCGATAGCTGCACGTCCAATCATTATGCCGTCAACGCCGTAGCGATTGAACATTTCGGCAGCCTTCTGCGGACTATCGATGTCACCATTGCCAATAACAGGGATGTGCAAACGCGGGTTTGCTTTCGTCTTCCCAACGAGAGTCCAGTCAGCCTCGCCTTTATACATTTGACAACGCGTGCGTCCGTGAATAGTTATTGCTTCAATACCAACGTCTTGCAAGCGTTCGGCAAGTTCTACAATCGGCTTGTCCGACTCGTCCCAACCAAGGCGTGTTTTCACCGTCACGGGTAACTTCACTGCCTGCACCACACGGCGCGTAATCTCAATCATTAGGGGAATGTTCTGCAGTAGACCAGCACCAGAACCTTTGCCCGCAATTTTTTTCACGGGGCAACCGAAGTTGATGTCAATCAGGTCGGGGTGGGCCTGCTCAACTCGAATGGCGGCTTCAACCATAGCATTTGGGTCCTTGCCGTAAATCTGTATGCCCACTGGCCGCTCACTATCGGCAATGTCAAGTTTACGCAGACTTTTTTCGGCGTCGCGTATCAGTCCGTCGGCCGACACAAATTCGGAGTACATCAGGTCGGCACCTTGTTCCTTGCAAAGTCGGCGGAACGATGGGTCGCTGATGTCTTCCATTGGCGCAAAGGCCACTGGCTTCTCACCTAAATCGATGTCTCTGATTCGCATAATTGATACGCAATTTAAACAAAAAAAGCACTCACGCTGATGAGTGCCTTTTGTGGACCCAGTTGGGCTTGAACCAACGACCCCCTGATTATGAGTCAGGTGCTGCTAACCAACTGAGCTATGGGTCCTAAATCCCTCGCTTTTTGGGACTGCAATATTACACAATGCTTTTAGATTTCGCAATGGCCGCCATTAAAAAATAAAAATTTAACGAAGGAAGCTTTGGCTCATAAGCCGTTTGGCGTGTTACAACTTAATCCCATCTTCGTTTTTACGATAAATCGGAGGCAAGTTTCCCAATAGTCAACGCCTAATGCGCGGTGGTCAATTTTCGGTGTCACAATGAGCCTAAATACCTATATTTGCCAATTGGTTAAGCGCAATGTGGCGCGGCCGATTTTGATTGCAGATGAGCAAAATATTAGTAACAGGCGGAGCGGGATTCATAGGCTCGAATTTGTGCGAGGCACTTCTTGAACGTGGCGACGAGGTTGTCTGCCTTGACAATTTTTCGACTGGTCACATCGAAAATATCAACCCGTTGCTCGAAAAATACACTGACCGTTTCAGCCTTATTGTTGGCGATATCCGCAATTTAAGCGACTGCCAGACGGCCGTCAGCGGTGTTGACTACGTGCTACACGAGGCCGCTTTGGGTTCAGTGCCACGCTCGATTAAGGACCCTGCCACGACTAATGCGGTGAATATCAGCGGATTTCTGAATATGTTCATCGCTTCCCGCGACGCCAATGTGAAACGCTTCATTTTTGCCGCCAGTTCATCCACTTACGGCGATTCGACCACTCTGCCAAAGATTGAGGATGTGATTGGCAAACCATTGTCGCCATACGCTATCACAAAGTATGTCAACGAGTTGTATGCCGATGTTTTTGCACGGACATACGGCATTGAATACATCGGTCTGCGTTATTTCAACGTTTTCGGTCGCCGTCAGGATCCGAATGGAGCATACGCGGCAGTCATTCCATTGTTTGTTAAGAAGTTAATTGCTCATGAACAGCCAACTATCAACGGCACAGGCGATTACAGCCGCGATTTTACTTACATCGACAACGTGGTGGAAATGAATCTTTTGGCAATGCAGACTAATAATCCGCAAGCCGTCAATCAGATATACAACACGGCTTGCGGTGAGCGTACAACATTGAATCAACTGTTTGATTATCTGAAAGAAAATCTATCGGAATACGATGCGGAGATTGCAAAAATTGAACCAGTTCACGGCCCGAACCGCGCTGGCGATATTCCGCACTCGCTTGCATCAATCGAGAAAGCGAAGAAATTGTTGGGTTACGCACCGAAATTCTTATTTAAGGAGGGGTTGAGGGAGGCTTGTAAATGGTATTTTTCAGCTTTGAGCAATGAGCAGTCAGCCATGAGCGGATGTGAGTCTGGCCATTTTGTTAATCATAATAAAAATGTTTGATTATGAGAGATTTTAGAAATCTGACAGTTTGGTCTCGTAGCCATACCTTTGTGATAAACGTGTATCAAATAACTCGCAAATTCCCCAAAGAAGAAATATACGGGCTTACATCACAAATTAGGCGCGCGGCAATGTCGATTCCGACAAACATAGCTGAAGGTTGCGGCAGAAAAAGTGATGCTGATTTTTGTCGTTTTTTGCAGATTTCAGTTGGTTCTGCGAGTGAAGTCGATTATGAATTACAATTGGCTCATGAATTAGGCTATCTTACAGAAACAGAATACGATGGATTAGCAAAAGAAGTGATTGAAATAAGGAGAATGATTGCAAAATTGATTGATAAAACAGATAAATAGTAATTCTAGCGGGCTCACGGCTCATAGCTCAAAGCTCACGGCCCGTCACAAAAAAGAAAGATGATGAAGGAAACGAAAATATGTGTAGTCGGTTTAGGATATGTTGGACTTCCGCTTGCCCGACTTTTCTCGACAAAATACCCGACCGTCGGATTTGATATGAACAAAGCCCGTGTCGATGCTTTGATGCAGGGGCACGACGCCACGCTCGAGGTGAGCGACGAGTTGCTGCAATCGGCTATCAAAGGCGGATTCTGCTGCACGGCCGACATCGAACAGATTCGCGACTGCAACTTCTACGTTGTAGCCGTACCGACGCCAGTTGACAAGGACAACAACCCCGACTTGACACCGCTTTATGGAGCCAGCACAACCATTGGAAGAGTAATTGCAAAAGGCGATATAGTTGTTTATGAATCAACCGTTTATCCTGGTGTTACTGAAGAAGAGTGCATCCCCGTTATCGAAGAAGTTTCAGGACTGAAATTCAACGTTGATTTCTTTGCGGGATACTCGCCAGAGCGCATCAACCCTGGCGACAAACTGCACACTGTTGAGAAAATCAAGAAGGTGACGTCTGGCTCAACTCCAGAAATTGGACGGAAAGTCAACGAGGTTTACTCGTCAGTCATCAGCGCAGGAACACACCTTGCCCCGACAATCAAGGTTGCGGAGGCAGCAAAGGTGATTGAGAACTCGCAGCGCGACATCAACATTGCTTTCGTTAACGAGTTGTCGAAGATTTTCACGCGGATGGGCATCGACACCAACGACGTGCTTGAGGCCGCATCCACCAAATGGAACTTCCTGCCGTTCAAGCCAGGACTGGTCGGCGGACACTGCATTGGCGTGGACCCGTACTATCTGGCGCAGTGCGCACAGCGTTACGGCTATAACCCCGAGATTATTTTGGCTGGCCGCAGAATGAACGATGGAATGGGTGAGTATGTCGCAAATCAGGTTATTAAACTTATGCTTAAGAAAGGCATTCAAGTTTTGGGCTCGCACATTTTGATTCTGGGCTTTACTTTTAAGGAGAACTGCCCGGACGTGCGCAACACAAAGGTTTTCGACATTGTAAAATCTCTGCGAGAATATAATCTGAACATTACCATATGCGATCCATGGGCCAACGCCGCCGCCGCAAAGCGCGAATACGGCGTCGATCTGACCAACAAGATTGGCAATCAGAAGTTTGACGCCGCTATTTTGGCCGTAGCGCATACAGAGTTCACTCAAATCGATATTGAATCTTATCTAAATAAAAACCATATTATATACGATGTAAAAGGCATTTTACCAAAAGATAAAGTCGATGGACGACTTTAGTACGGAATTTGTAGTGTAAAATGGCGACAGAGTATAAAAAAGATTATTTTTGCGACGGAAAAAATTGATGTAGCGCAATGTTTTGGAGCATAGCCATATCGTTTGCAATAGCATTTATCTCAACATGGTTCATCTATGGGAGGGTGCTGAACTTTGCCATCAAATACGGGATTGTTGATAACCCCGATGCCCGCAAGCTTCAGCGCGTTCCTGTGCCGGTGCTTGGCGGTGTGACCGTTTTCATTGGCATTCTGATGGCCACAATTCTTGGCCTTTTCTTTCTAGACACAAAAATGCTAACCATCTCGGTGATTGCCATTACAGTGATGCTGATTATCGGCACTATCGACGATGTCAAAAACCTGTCGCCTGCCGTACGATTTATTTTCGAGATAGGTATTGTGCTGTATGTCATCTATCTGGGCGACATTAAATTAGGCGATTTTTACGGATTGTGGGGATTCCGCATTATTCCCGATTATCTGTGCGTTCCGCTGACGGTGTTTGCTGCGGTGGGCATTATGAACGCCATCAATCTTATCGACGGTGTCGATGGCTACTCATCGGGCTTTGGAGCAATGGCTTGCACCATTTTTGCCATAATGTTCTATGCACTTGGAAATCAGACAATGATGCTGATTGCCGTAGCCGCTGCCGGTGCGCTGATACCATTCTTTATGCATAACGTGTTTGGCCGCAAGTCGAAGATGTTCATTGGCGATGGCGGCACACTGCTTCTGGGCACCATTATGGCACTGTTTGTGATGGCTATTCTGACAACCAATCCGTCGAGTTATGTATTGATGCTCGAAGGTGTGGGACTGATTCCGTTTACGCTTGCCGTTCTGGCCGTGCCGGTGTTTGATACGTTAAGAGTGATGACCGCCCGTATTATCAGCGGCTTGCCACCATTCCGCCCGGATAAGTTGCACCTGCACCACTTGTTCATCGAGATGGGATTTTCGCACGTTGGCACATCAGTTATATTGATTCTCACCGATTTGGCGGTAGTTGTTGCTTGGTTTCTGTCGTACAAGCTAGGCGCGTCAATCAATCTGCAGCTATACATTGTTTTGGCACTCGCCTTGCTAACAACATTCGGCTTTTACACATTTGTGAGAGTGCAACAACGCCGTAATTCTGCCATTTACCAATGGTTGCTGCGTGTTGGTGAAAGATCGCACGTTGAGCGCAAAGGCTTCTGGGACCTTATGCGCCGCCTGATGGATAGGAAGATTGAACGATAAATCCTCTGTTTTTATCTAATCATATTTTAGATAATCGGCATAAGCCGAATGCGTTTATCGGATAAAACTCATTTTGTCCCAAGGTTCGCGAGCCGGATATTGTGGTTGTCCATCGGCATGAATTTTCGATAGTAGCCACGCCATGTTGTTTGCAAGGGTGCGCATGGTCTGCATGCCTTCTGAGTCGAGTTTGGCTTCACCTTTTTCGCGGCCGTAAACAATGTTCCAATATTGCGATGTTACAACAGGCATGTTCATCATTTGAAACATCATGTTAAGGCTTTGGAAGGTGGCAGTCGCTCCACCACGACGACATGCGGCAACTGCGGCTGCAGGCTTGTTTTGCGCGTATTGTCCGGCTGAAAAAAATACTCTTTGCATTAGCGACAGAACGCCACCGTTGGGTTGACCGTAATAAACAGGTGTGCCGACAATCAAAGCGTCGGATTCAGACAGTTTTTTAGATACTGTGTTACAAATATCGTCTTCGAATACACATCCGTTCTTGTCTTTTTGGCGGCAGCTACCGCAATTGATGCATGAGCGGATTGGAGATGTGCCTATTTGAATTATTTCCGATTCAATATTGTGCTTCGCGAGTTGGTTTTCAATTTCTTGCAATGCGCAAAATGTGTTGCCGTTGTGACGGGGGCTGCCGTTAATCATCAAAACTTTCATTTCTCTTATATTTTATTTTGTAACTAGCAGAAATTTAGGCGGTTTGAGTTCGCTAGCGCCAATTTCATTTCCTACAAAAATAGTCTTTCGATTACACAAACAAAAGTCGAGGTCTATTATTATTGGCTATTCAGTCGATATTACAAGTGGATATGATGATACCTTATAATGACAAAGGCGAACCATTGTGGCTCGCCTTTGTTGTTTGTTTTCAAATGTTTGTATCAGTCGATGTTCTTTTTGTCGATGCGCCAGCCCTCGCGTTGAGCCACACCAGGGTTCTCGCCTTTGAACATCAGAGCGGTCTCGTCGTCATTCTTGAGTTGCCATTTGAGCCAGGCTGTTGCAACAATTGCAAACTCGCCGCCGTAAGGCTGACGGTAGGTTCCACCGTGACCAACAGGCAGGTTGCAGGCTGCAACAGGCACGCTGTTGATGCGGCTGAAATCGTCCATGCCGTTTACGTAAGCGATGTCGGTTGTGTCGCCAAGCAGATAGAGTACCGGAACATTAATTTTCTGAAGGTCGTCTTTAGTCGGCATTGGCATGCCAGGGATGGCTGTGTTCGGGTCGATGAACGAGCCGCTGTTGCAAATCATGATGGTTTTCAGGCGTTCGTCGGTAGCGTTGTTGAGCGTCTGCAAACCGCCGCACGACATTCCTGCCGCCGCAATGTTCTTCATGTCAAGTTTCTGATAGTAAGGGCTGTTCTTGTCAGCGTTTTGTGCCACTGCCCAGTCAAGGCCTTCAATCTGTTGCTCAGTTTTCGACATTGGACCGTGATATGGTTGGTCGTCAACAGGGAAGTTGCCGATTGCCACAACCATAAATCCATGCGATGCAATCTCGTTCAGGAAGTTCACATGCTCCCAAGGCGAGTTTCCGCAAGCGCCATTGCCCCAAACCAGCACTGGCAGAGGGTTCTTTGCGTTGAACGGTGAAAGGTCGGCAGGACGGAAGATGGTGTGTTCGGCCAATGAAGGCTCTGCTACCATAATGGCTTTGTAATCACCTGTGCCGCCGTCTTCGAGCGTGCGCGATTGGTTGTAGGTCTCGGGTGCCGCTTTGTGCGACGAGCAGCCGACAACTGCAAAGCTGGCAGCGGTCAGCAATAAGAAAAATCTCTTCATAATCAGAATTTTAAAAGTTACGTATAGCAAAGTTAATAAAAAAGGCGAACTGTGTGGTCCGCCTTTCCTATTTGAATCAATGTTGATTACAATTTGTTGTCGCTGCCAAGAACGTTGACAATCTTGTGGATGTACATCTTCTTCATGTTCTCGCGAGCCGGTTTCAGATACTGGCGCGGGTCGAAGTGTGATGGGTTCTCTGCAAGATATTTGCGGATAGCTGCGGTCATTGCAAGACGAGAGTCTGAATCGATGTTGATTTTGCAAACAGCCGATTTCGAAGCCTCACGCAATTGCTCCTCCGGAATACCAACAGCGTCAGGCAGTTTGCCGCCGTATGCGTTGATGGTGTCAACCTCTTCCTGTGGAACTGACGATGATCCGTGCAGAACGATTGGGAAGCCTGGAAGTTTCTGCTCGATAGCGTGCAGAACGTCGAATGCCAACGGGGGCGGAACCAGCTTGCCGGTTTTGGGGTCGCGGGTGCACTGCTCAGGTTTGAACTTGTATGCGCCGTGCGATGTGCCGATTGAGATGGCCAGAGAGTCGCAACCAGTGCGAGTCGAGAAGTCGATAACTTCCTCAGGTTTTGTGTAGTGAGAAACCTCAGAAGCAACTTCGTCTTCAACGCCAGCCAAAACGCCAAGCTCAGCCTCAACGGTAACGTCGTATTTGTGAGCGTACTCAACAACCTTCTTAGTCAGGGCGATGTTCTCTTCGTACGGAAGAGCAGAACCGTCAATCATAACTGACGAGAAACCATTGTCGATGCAGTCTTTGCAGAGTTCAAAACTGTCGCCGTGGTCGAGGTGAAGAACAATCTGCGGGTTGGGGCAGCCAAGTTCTTTTGCATACTCAACAGCGCCTTTTGCAAGGTTGCGAAGGATTGTGCCGTTAGCGTAGTTGCGAGCACCTTTCGATACCTGCATGATGACAGGAGACTTTGTCTCAACTGCGGCCATTACGATAGCCTGCATCTGTTCCATTGTGTTGAAGTTGAAGGCCGGGATAGCGTATCCGCCCTTAACTGCTTTAGCAAACATCTCACGGGTGTTTACCAAGCCTAAATCTTTGTAATTAACCATATTATTAAAATGTATAATTAAAAATATACTTGTTTTAATTTGATGGCAAATATATCATTCTTTGTCAAAAAACAGGGTAATTAAATGCTGATGCTTAAAAATTTGTGAACAGCCGTTTTTTAGGGGCATATGTTGTCAATTTGGTGCCGTACGGACTTGATTCGTATTGCCTTAATCGGTATTTTTGGATTAGATAATGGTATTGGAGGACGAACAAAAGTAGGGTAGAGTTTGGTTCGATTGTCTTTATTATAGAACTTATAAAACGAATGCGTTATGTTGTGGAGAAAAACATTGGCCATAGTGGCCGGAACAATTACAATTTCAGCTTGCAGTGTCTATCATCCGCAGGCTGTCGATATTCCGCTTATGACTCAGCAGGGAGAGACAAAAATTGATGCATCGGCAAGTTTGTCGGGCCATGTTATTCCGACAAATATGGCTGTCAATGCCACAGCCACTCATGCCTTCACCGACTGGTTCGCAGGTCAGGCGCACGTAAATTATGGTAGTGGCATGGGTGCGGCACAATTGGCCGTAGGAGCCTTCAAACCACTTGGCGAGCATAGCGTGCTTGAAGGGTATGTCGGCTACAACACTGGCTTTATGAGTGTCGACGACGCCTCGGTTAGCGGCGACGATGATACCAATACCGGGGAAACACGTCGGAGTAAAACATATTCGTACGATGGACGATTTAATGTCCCGTTTGGCCAGGTGAACTTCGGTTGGCATGATTTGACGCGCATTCACATCGATTTTGGTGTGGGATTCAAAGCTGGCTCATATATTCCAAACTTGAATTATTATGAGTATGACCGCGATGAAGTTAGGATAGATGAACGTACAGAGCATTACACCACTCCCAATCTGCTGTTGGAGCCTCAGATGATGTTGCGCGTGGGTTCGAAAAACGTTAAATGGACTTTTAAAGCTGGCTTCTGCTATCTGAACGACATTAATGAGAGCATGACGCACTTGACTTACGATTTCTACTCGTTGTCCACGGGCTTTCATATTACTTTCTAATTGTAGATTAGATGGATACAAAAGAATCGGTATCGCTATGGTGCCGATTTTTTTTATTCCGCAGAAGGTGAAGTTTTCTTCTTGCCGACTAGTGTCAGGTATATCAGGCCGATGGCGCCCACAATCAGACAGAAGCCGTTGGTGGTTGAATGGCTGATGAGTGCGAAAATCTTGCCGTCGGTCACGGGAACACCATAGAGAGCCAATGTTTCGAAAACCATAAAATGCCATGGTCCAATGCCGCCTTGAACGGGCGCAAGCATTGCCAATCCACCCATAATGAACGCTGTAAGCGCAGCACCCAACGATAGGCCTGTGGTTGGCTCGAAGCAGAAGAATGTGACGTAGAGCATCAGAAAGTAGGCAAGATAGATAAACACCGATTGTCCTACAAAAATCCATGGATGCTCGAGTCTTGCGATCGATTTCAATCCGTCCCAAAACTTCATTATCAATCCTATAATCGGTTGAAACAGTTTGATCTGAGCAATGCGGTGACGGAATTTCCAAAGCAGGACGATTGCACCGATGCCGATAATGGCGCTCGCAATCCAGAACCATGGTGAGAACAGAAACGCGATTTTGTCGAGCATCGTTTCGTGCCCGGGGGCTTCAAAAAATGTCTTTAGAAAATCAAGTTGGAAAAGCACCATCACGGCGGCAATCACTATCATAAGTATCATATCCACAGTGCGTTCTACCACTACAGTGCCAAGCAGTACGGCAAACGGAACGCCGTCGGTTCGTGCAAGTGTGGTGCAGCGCACAATCTCGCCACCGCGCGGAATTATCAGGTTGGTGAAATACATTGCCATAACCGACCAAAATGTGCGGAAAAGACTTGTGGTGTAGCCTGCTGAACGGATGAGCATATCCCATCGCATTGCTCGGCAGATGTGGCACAAAAGGCCGATTGTCAGTGAAAGTACTATCCACCCCCAACGAATGTTTGATATGTGTTCTGCTAATGTTTTTAGCTCTATCTCCCTGTATATGTAGTAGAAAACCAACAGTCCGATGGCTAAAAACAACAAGTATTTGAGTACGTTTAATAGCTTTTTCACGACATTTTTATTTCGATGGCGCAAATATATGTGTTTCTGCCGTTGATTGGGCCATAAGCGCGAAGTTTGCCGCATCGATAAAATCTAGGCGCATTTTGCACAATCGGCCTTAAATGCAACCAACTTTTGTTAGTTTTGCACAATGCTTTCACGTGGCAACAATATGGTTAAATGGTTTTTCGACAGAACGGTCTCGCTAGTGCTGCTGATTGTGTTGTTGCCTATTTTGCTGTTGGTGGCTCTATGCATTCTGGTGGCAAATGGCGCACCGGTTCTATACATACAAGAACGTATCGGACAGAATGCTAAATCTTTCAAACTCATAAAGTTCCGTACCATGCGTGGCGAAGAGAAAAGCCCCATAGCAGCTTCGGAAATAAGTCGTGTAACCCGGACCGGTCGTTGGCTTCGGCGTACTAAAATTGATGAGTTGCCCGAACTGCTCAACATTTTTGTGGGCGATATGAGCTTTGTTGGACCACGCCCCGATGTGGCCGGTTATGCCGACAAACTTGAAGGCGACGACCGCCGTATGCTGACTATGAAGCCGGGTCTGACTGGTGTTGCATCGTTAAAATACCGTGACGAGGAAGATTTGTTGGCTGTGCAGCCCAATCCGCAAGAGTACAACGATAAGGTGATTTGGCCCGATAAAGTCCGGCTCAACCTTCTCTATATGGAGCGACAGTCGTTTTGGCTCGATGTCAAAGTTTTGGTATGCACCGCGTTGGGTAAGACAGTGAAGGGCTTTGAATAATCGGTTACTGTCCGCAAAATGTTGGTTCGATGGGCATTGCAAAAAAAATATTCGGCAACACGATAATCAAGAATTTGAGTTATTTGGTCACTGGCACCGCGTTGGCGCAAGTGCTGATTATTTTTTTTCAACTCATTCTGCGGCGTATCTACACACCCGCCGATTTTGGCGCTTTTGCCGTGTATATGAGCATTATAGGCATCATTGCTGTCATCTCGTCAATGCGCTATGAGCAAACCATTATTCTGCCTGCCGACGACAACAAAGCCTACAATTTGTTGTACCTCTCATTTGGCATTGGGTTGATAATTAGTGTTTTGACGGCAGTTTTGCTATTTGTGTTCAAACAGCCTTTTATGCACCTAATCAATTTCCCTGAAAAGTATTCCAACTGGCTTGCTTTTGTGCCGTTGTCGTTGCTGCTATTGTCGATATATCAGGCACTTAACTATTATCTTATCCGATTGAAGCAGTTCAAACTTTCGGCATCGAACAAAGTCGAACGACGGATTGCGGAAGGTGTAACACAAACAATTTCAGGTTATTGCGGCAATCAGACTGGGCTTGTGTATGGTGATATTGCTGGACAGTCGGTCAACGCTTTGGCGGCCGGACTCAAGGTGCACAAGTTTGTGGGCGGCCTGAAGCTTTCGTGGGCAACCATAAAAAGTGTGGCGGCAGAGTACAAAAGTTTTCCGTTGCAAAACAGCTTTGCGGCGTTCTTGAACGCTTTGAGTTTGCTGCTTCCCACCATTTTCATCAACCGCCTGTTCGATGAGCAGACCACCGGTCTGTTCGACCTTGCGCGAATGCTGATGATTATGCCGCTGTCGCTTGTCACCACATCGATGGGGCAGGTGCTGGTGCAGCGTTTCACTGAACTGCGGAATCGTCGCGAGTCAATCCGTCACGACTTCTGCCGCATAGCCGCACTGCTGGCCGTTTTAGCGCTGGTGTTCGCCGTTGTGGCTTTCCTTCTGGCACCTTCGCTTTTGGCCTTGATTTTTGGCGAAACGTGGCGCGAATCAGGCGTTTATGTGCGCATAATGGTTTGGGCGTTCGCGTTCAAATTTGTGGTGTCGCCGTTCAATATGGTGTTCACGGCATTCGAGAAAATCGGACGTTTGTCGGTATGGCAGACAATTTATTTTCTGCTGATTTTCAGCTTGATATTTATC
>JAGCFC010000138.1 GCA_017650325.1 Salinivirgaceae bacterium
GCGTTGGCTTTCACAATTTTCTGCTTCAGACCTTCCTTGTATGCTGTGAGTTTGCAGTCGAGGTTGGCATCGGCAAGGGCAAGCATTTCAGCGGCCAGAATGGCTGCGTTTTGTGCGCCATTCACACCAACGGTTGCAACAGGGATTCCCGGGGGCATCTGAATAATTGAGAGCATTGCATCGAGTCCGTCGAGCATGCCTTTGATTGGCACGCCAATGACGGGCACTGTGGTGTTGGCGGCAATCACGCCAGGAAGAGCTGCGGCCATACCAGCTCCGGCAATTATAACTTTCAGCCCGCGACCTTTGGCTTCGGCGGCAAATTGTTCAACTTCGGCAGGTGTGCGGTGTGCCGACAGCGCGTTCATCTCGAACGGAATCTCCATGTCGTTCAGAAACTGTGCGGCTTTCTCCATTACGGGCAGGTCTGATGTGCTGCCCATTATTATGCTGATAATTGGGGTCATTTTGTTGAGAGTTTATAAGTTTAGAATTTAACGCCCAGCGTAAAGCACACATTATTAAGATGTTTGCTGCCCGATGTAAGGTTCTCGCCAGTTGTTCTGTCTTTGTAAATTCTCTTAACATCGCGCAAGCCAATATTGGCATCCACACCTATACGAAAAAGTCTTGTCTCGTAAGCCACGCAAGGCATAATACTATAGTTGTACTCTTTGATTTTTTTCTTGCGGTTCAGTCCGTTATATCGGTCATTTGTAACCTCATAGAGGTCATTATCGATACAATGCGAAATGACAGGGCCAATGCCGAACATCAGATTTCCGAAACCATTGTTGTTGAAATGGTATTGGAATAAAATTGGAATGTCGAGAAATACAAAGTCATCCTCATCGTAACCAACAACCGAGTCATCGTAGGCTTTGTCGCGGTCGACATGGCGGACGAAACCCACCATCAGCGAGTAATTTTCGGTAAAATAGCGGTTTGCGCCATATCCGAATTTGGTAGTCAGACCTTTGTCATTGCCAGTATAGGTGTCGATGTCGACAAACCTACCTATGGAATAAAACAAACTGTGCTCCCACTTGTGCTCTTGGGCACGTACACCGACAGTGCAACCCAAAAGAAGCACTGCAACAAACATCTGTTTAGCAAATCTTTTCATAGCAGTTATTTTTTTTGATTTTCAGCCATCGGCTTTATTAATTGTTAATTATCGAAAAATCACTTACTGGCAATCACCTCAACCTCAATGAGTGCGCCTTTCGGCAGATTACCAACCTCGAATGCGGCACGTGCCGGACAATCGGCAGTGAAATATTTGGCATAAATTCCGTTCATGGTGGCAAAATCGGCTATGTTTTTGAGCAAAACAGTGGTTTTTACCACGTTGCCATAGTCGATGCCAGCGGCCTTCAGAATAGCACCAATATTACGCATCACCTGCTCGGTCTGAGCCTCTATGCCCTCAGGCATCTGACCTGTGGCTGGCACAATCGGAATTTGTCCCGAAATAAAAACAAAGCCGTTGGCTTCAACGGCTTGGCTATATGGTCCGATGGCTTGCGGCGCATCAGCGGTAGATATTATACGCCTCATAATCAATTCTTTATAATTTCAAACGGGATATCAATAAGAGATTTATAGTCCTCTCCCGCCTCTAAAATATCTTCGTCAGCTTCGTTATAATACCACTCGATTTGCACTTTGCCTCCGCTCTTATACAGAGGATCGAACATGTTCATTATCCGGCATACAATTTTTGCCGATGCCGAATTGTGGTATCTCAGTTTAAAAGTAAGAACAGTCTCCTTGCATGGATTTTTGACATATTCAGTTATCCACTCGAAAACTGGTTTATAGAACGACAAAACATCCTCGGGACGTGATACACCCTCAATCAGCAATTGACCAGAGTTGCCATCAAAGGTCACCTGCGGGGTTGTCGTTGTACTTTTAATGATCAATGGTTCCATAAAAAACAATATATCTACAAACTTACTTGTTTTTTTTATATGTAAAGCACCTTTTTGTGGTGTTTTTATTCAACAATCGGACCAAACTTGTAATTTCAAATGCAACGCCGAAAGAGATGCGTTGTATCTATTTATAAATCAAGAATTCAACTCTGCGGTTCTTACGCCGTGCAGCATCGGTCTGCTCCCGCGTGAACGGCTGGCGCTTGCCCCTGCCCTCGGTAATAATTCGATCCTCGTCAATACCATGCAGATTAAGATAGTTAGCCACCGAGCGGGCACGCATCCGGCTCAAATCCATATTGTACTCGTCGCTACCCACATCATCGGTATGCCCGATAAGTTTCAGCCTTGCATCAAAAAACTGAGTAAGCAAGCTGGCTATTTCGTTGAGCGATGTGGTATCTTCGCTGAGGATGTCATACGAGTTGAAATCGAAATGAATGGTCTTGTCGAAACCCACAGTATCGTCTTTTACTCGCACACGGCTGGCACCGATCAAGTGGATTCGCTTCTCAATTTCCGACTTCAAATGAGGAGCTATAGGTTGCAGTTTACCCGCGCTTTTGAGTGAGTGGGCCTTTATGAACACACCCGAATCGTAAATGTTGTCGCCCACATCGGCAATGGCCATTGTCAGTTTGTAAGTGGCGTATGGGCGTATTTTTGCTTTGGCCTCGAGCAGAGTTGTCATGCCGTCGAATTGGAAAACACTTGCGAGACTGGTCCCTGGATCATCAATCGAGAAACCGCGCCACGACTTGTTTTCGATGTAGAATTCAGAGTTTCGGTTGGCGTTCACATGATCAACTGTAATCGGCTCGCCGGTAGTTGGCAGTTTTGCTATATTATATAAGGTATCGTAGCCGGGGCCCTCGATAAAGAAGGCGAACACATCGTTAACGCCCTTGTTCACATATTCGGGGTATTCTTCCGATGCGAAAAAATACTCAAAGGACACTTCGTCGGTGTTTGCCACAAATTCTATTTCAAGAATGGCGGCATCGGATGTTTTTGCACCTGCAATTTTCTCAAGTCTCTTGTCGCCAGGTGTAAACATTGCACAACCCGAACTGGGCGAGTCATTCGGGTAAGCAGCCCAAGTAACCATGCCTGTCGACATAATAATGCCTGATTGAATGGGCAACTTGTTTGACATCGTCGAAAACGTTGCTATCGAATTGGGATTGGCTTGAAAATGAGTGTTTAATATGGTTATTCCAAAAGAGTTGCGTGGCAACAACTCCTCGACAAGCTGTCTGGAGTTTTTCGATTTGAAGGTCATCTGGCCATCGGCGCTAACGGTGGCGACAAGCATAGCTGCCAGAATCGTTATTGCGCGTCTGATGCCCATTATTTCTGCGTTTGATGGGTTTCGAAATATTTCCACAGCGAGTTATCGGGCACAGGTGCCACAATATCGATTGGCTGTTTCGATACAGGGTGTGTGAAACTGATGCGGCGGGCGTGAAGACTGATGCTGCCGTCGGGATTTGAGCGGCGCGCACCGTATTTTAGGTCGCCCTTGATTATACAACCAATATTGGCCAGCTGCACACGGATTTGGTGATGGCGCCCCGTAAGCAGTTTAACCTCAACAAGAAAGTATTTATCCGACTCGTCAAGAAGACGATACTCAAGTTGAGCTTCCTTGGCGCCTTCGTCGGTAGGCGCGCAAACGTACGACTTGTTCTGTTTCTCGTTCTTGCGCAGATAGTTAACAAGTTTTCCCTGCGGCTCTTGTGGCCGTTTCTCGACAATCGCCCAATAAATCTTCTCAAGGTCCGATTTTTCTTTGAACAGCCGATTCATCCGCTCAAGCGCCTTCGATGTGCGGGCAAAAATCATCACTCCCGACACAGGGCGGTCGAGCCGGTGGGTAACGCCAACAAACACATTGCCGGGCTTGTGGTACTTAACTTTCAGATAGTTGGCCACCTTGTCGGCAAGCGGTGCGTCGCCGGTGTTATCGCCTTGCGCCAAATCGGACGAGCGTTTGTTGATGGCAATCAGATGGTTGTCTTCATATAGTATTTCAAGGTCTTCCATCTTGTTGATTTTCAGTTTTAGCGATTGAAATTTTGCTGCAGAGCCATTGGTAAAGGCGAAAAGCGGCATAGCCGCAAAGTGCGCCCAGCAAGCCTCCGCAAGCAATATCGGCGGGATAGTGAGCGCCAATGTAAATTCTTGAATAGCAGACAAGTGCGGCCCAAGCCATAAGCCCAATCCAAGCGGCTTTATGCTTGAGCACAAGACAGATGAACGTCGCCACGCCAAATGTGTTGGCAGCATGCGACGATACAAATCCGTACCAGCCTCCGTGATAGCCGTTCACAATATGCAGCACGCCCTCAAGTTCAAGGTTGTGTGTCGGGCGGTAGCGCATCACCACGTTTTTGAAGCAATGCACTGATATTGAGTCGGCAAGCGCCACTGTGAGTGCAATGCCGATGAGCGCTATCCACCAATTGCGGCCCGTCTTGCGGATAACAAGCCAAAGCAGAACGACATATAACGGCAGCCAGGTGAATTTCCCGCTGATGAACCACATCACGCTGTCGAAAAACGGTGAGTTCCAGCCGTTTATCAGCAGAAGCAGTTGTCTGTCAATCGATTCAAGAGTCTCTATCATAATTGTTGAACAAGTTTAACGCGTTGAACAGGTTTAAATTATGCAATTCTGAATCTTTCTTATGCTTTTTCCTATTGCCTAGTGCCTTATGCTTAGTGCCTATAATTAGTCATTTATCGCCTTCCAAAGCAAGTCTTTCAACTGTTCGATACCTGTTCTTGCCACTGACGAAATCATCACACACGGCACATCTTTTGGCAGAGTTTTCTTGACTGCAGCTGTCAATTCGTCATCGAGCATATCGCATTTGGTCACGGCCAGAATGCGGCGTTTGTCGAGCAGTTCGGGGTTGTAGAGCCGCAGCTCGTTCACAAGTGTTTGGTAGTCGGCGGCAATGTCGTCGGAGTCGGCCGGAACCATGAACAGCAGCACCGAGTTGCGCTCAATGTGACGCAAGAATCTGTGTCCCAAACCTTTGCCTTCGTGCGCTCCTTCGATAATGCCCGGAATGTCGGCCATCACAAACGAACGGTTGTCGCGGTACGACACAATGCCCAGATTGGGTTCAAGCGTTGTGAAAGCGTAGTCGGCAATCTTTGGTTTGGCTGCCGATACCACCGACAGCAAAGTCGATTTTCCGGCATTGGGGAAGCCCACAAGTCCCACATCGGCAAGCACTTTCAACTCCAGAACGCGCCAGCCTTCCTCGAAAGGCTCACCCGGCTGTGCATAGCGTGGTGCCTGGTTTGTGGCCGATTTGAAGTGGTTGTTGCCTTGTCCGCCACGGCCGCCTTTCATCAAGATTTTCTCTTCGCCGTCGGCTGTTATCTCAAAGAGTGGTTCCATTGTTTCGGCATCCTTCACCACTGTGCCCAGTGGCACTTCGAGTATCACGTCTTTGCCGTCGGCACCGTGTTTGAGCGCACCCATTCCCGATTCGCCGCTTTCGGCAAACGTGTGTTTTTGATACTGAAGGTGAAGCAATGTCCACATTTGGGCATTGCCACGCAAAATTACGTGTCCGCCACGGCCGCCATCGCCACCGTCGGGACCGCCCATAGGCTCGTATTTGGCACGGCGGAAATGCGCCGAACCCGAGCCACCCTTGCCGCTGCGCGCAAATATCTTTACGTAGTCAACAAAATTCGAATCTGCCATAACTGTGATTTGTCTGCAAAGATATTCCGTTGATTTGAAATTTGCGAATTACAGCCGAAAATCGTGGTGCTAAAATGGTAAAGTTTTATTCCAGCCGATGAAATCGACTTTCTAAAGCCGCTGACGCCGGCTTACACTGATTTATTGCTATCTTTGGAAACCAATTAAGTTGATAGTGAAGTTACTTGTAATAATTACTTAAAAAAAAGTCTGATATGAGACGATTAATGGTGCTACCAATAGTAGCGGTAGTTTTTATCAACAGTTCGTGTTCGCAAGATAAGTATAGGCTTGCTGATGAGATCGTTGTTCCCAAGCCCGCAGAACTTATGGCAGCACAGAAAGACAGATTATATCAATTGGCAGGTTATAATAAGAACCTGTTAGTTTATCAATTAGACCTAAGACAAAAAGACAAACGTGGGTACAATTCTGCAGAAGCAGCCGTAAAACTTTATTACGATGAAAACAAAAAGAAAGTGGTCGATACGACAACCATTAAAAGGCAAGGACGGAATGTGCATAGATTTTTACAAACAAATGACTTGACGTTATATCATGGCTTTTATCAAGTACCATCAAATTGCGAAAACAAAATTATAGATGATTTGGACCGTGGAAAATATCTTCAGGATTATCAGGATTTTTGGATTGAATTAAATGGCAAGGGAAAGAAGATAAAGTCTGTTCCTGAGCATTATTTGGACATAGACGTTTACTATAATGTTTGCTATACAGGCGATTGTATGGTAATGACCGATTTTGTTAGCGAATATCTTCGCTCTACTATAGCGGACAGTATTATAACAGTGTATAGCGTTCAAAATGGTGATGTTACTACTAAAGAAATAGCCTGTGTGGAATGTGTAAGTCCGCAAATTGTCAAGGAGCAATTGTTTTATGGCCAGAAGTTCTATTATTTAGAAGGATGCGATGATTACGATTGGAAAGTTTATCGGGCGCCAAATTTTGATTTGTCGAAGAGCGAATTGTTGGGCGAATACATTGAGCCATTATTGGTCAGCCCCGATGGAAAATATATATTGGGAAAGAAATACTTTCAAGGTAAGGCTGTTGCTGTAATATTAGATGTTGAAGCAAAAAAATTTGATTATCTATTAGGCAGAGAGTATCTGCGATACGGTTATTTCTATTCACCCGCTTATAAAAAATTTGCCTTTGATACGGAGAGTCATATAATCTACATTAATTATCCGCAAGAGTTTCCGTTTAATTCAATTGGTGAAGATGCAGAAAATAAGTTCACAACAGATTCAGAAGATGCTGCGTTTTGGGGAAAATACAAATACCCGGAACTTTCTGATTTTTAAACTGCCAAGAAGGCCAATGGTCCTTAAAACCTTGTCTATAGCGCAGCCATGCGAAACACAATACGTGAAAAATACGCGCTTGCCGTAGCCAAAAACAAATGGAGGAAACCGCTCACAGAAAACAAAAACATTTCACATTGAAAAACGCTTGCAAAAACAAAATCAATCAGTACCTTTGCACCTCGATTTTTAACAAATAAAATTTAAAATTTATGTCAAACAGTTACGAAACCGTTTTCATTGCAAATCCCGTTTTGTCTGCACCACAGATGAAGGAAGCGGTTGACAAATTCAAAGGCGTGATCACCGATATGGGAGGTGAAATCGTTTACGAGGAGGATTGGGGTCTTCGGAAATTGGCCTATCCGATCCAAAAGAAAACCACTGGCTTCTACTACCTTGTAGAGTTCAAAGGTGAAGGAAACATCATCGGCAAACTCGAGACCGAGTACCGCCGCGACGAGCGCATCATGCGTTTCCTGACCCTTAAGATGGACAAGTTTGCCGTTGAGTACGCAAACAAAAAGAGAAGTTTGAAATCAGAACCAAAGAAGGAGGAATAAGCCATGTCACAGAATCAATCAGAAATCAGGTATCTGACCCCGATGACAGTAGATATCAAGAAGAAAAAATACTGTCGTTTCAAAAAGAACAAAATCAAGTACATCGACTACAAGGATCCAGAGTTCTTGAAACGTTTCCTTAACGAGCAGGGCAAGATTCTTCCGCGCCGTATCACCGGAACATCGCTGAAGTACCAGCGCAAAGTGGCAACAGCCATCAAAAGAGCCCGCCATCTGGCTTTGCTTCCGTATGTAACTGATATGCTTAAATAATAGGAGGATAGGATATGGAAATTATATTGAAACAGAACGTTCCAAATTTGGGTTACAAAGACGATATCGTTACCGTTAAAGACGGCTACGGACGTAACTATCTGATTCCTCAAGGTATGGCTATTGTTGCTACCAACGCTGCCAAGAAAATCCTGGCTGAGAACAAGAAGCAACGCGCCCACAAAGAGGAGAAAATCAAAAACGACGCAATCGCATTGCGCGGCCAAATCGAAGGACTTACCATCGTTATCGGCACCAAAGCCAGCTCGAACGGCAAAATCTTCGGTTCGGTTAACAACATTCAGATTGCCGAGGCAATTCAGAAGCAAGGTGTTGAAGTCGACCGCAAGTGCATTGTAGTCAAAGGCGACAACATCAAAGAGTTGGGCAAATATGTTGCCAAAATCAAACTTCACAAAGAAGTTGAGTTTGAGTTGCCATTCGAGGTTATTGCAGAATAATCAGAAACAAGCAATAAAGCAAAAGCCGCTCCACAAGAGCGGCTTTTTTTGTTGTCATATGTCAAATAATGGACGACCGACTCAATCGGTCACCTCTGCCAAATCGCGGATAACCTTCGATGCGCAAAAAATTCCAAACATTGCGGGCATATAAGAAATAGTGCCGACAGTTGACTTTTTGTTTTCCTCGTCGTCAACCTCGACAACCGCAGTTTTATCGGTCAATTCAGTCGAAAAAACAACCTGCACGCCTTTGTCAACACCCTTGCGGTGCAAGCGTTTGCGTATGGCGCGGGCAAGTTTGCAGTTATAGGTTTTACTGATGTCGGCAATCTGAAGTTTTGTGGGGTCGGTTTTGCCTCCGGAGCCCATGCTGCTTATAATATTCAGTCCCAAACGTACACAATGGCAGATGAGAAAAACTTTCGGCGAGAGTGTGTCGATGGCATCAACAACGTAATCGTATTTGTTTTCAAGCAGTTGAACCATCCTCTCGTCCTTAATGAACTCGTTCACCACTGTCAATTCGATTTGCGGATTTATATCACGCAGACGCTCTGCCATCACTTCGGCTTTGAAGCGCCCAACCTGACTGTGAAGTGCCGGCAACTGGCGGTTGATGTTCGACACGCTTACAGTGTCACCATCGACAATTGTCATCCGGCCGACACCTGCACGGGCAATCATTTCAGCGGCATATGCGCCAACACCTCCCAAACCTACCACCAAAACGTGCTTGCGGCTTAACTGCTCCACCTTGTCGGCGCCCATCAGCAGCATGGTCCGTTCTAACCAATTGTTTCCCATCTGTTGCCGAATACTCTTGTTAAATTATTGAAAATAATATGTTTAAGTTCTTCCAAACTTATATGCTTCAATTCGGCTGCAAAAGTATAAATATCACCGATATGAAGATTTTTTGTGTCGGTTTCCAAGAATATGCAATCGTTTGGAATACTGGCAAACACTTCCCACAATTTGCTTTCCGACAACAATTTATGACCAAAAGACAGCGTCGCGCCATGAGCCAGTAGTTGCTCTGCAGTTGTTATATTTCCACTGAATCCGTGAAAAATCATCGGCACATGCGGATTTTGCCGCATAATCTGCAAAAAGTCGGAATAGGCTCTTACACAGTGAATTATAGTCGGCATTTGAAATTTACGGGCAATCTCAAGTTGTGAGACCAATAATGATTTCTGTGCCTCGATGCTGGTTTCAATGCTGCGATCGAGCCCAATTTCGCCAACGGCCGCGACAATTCCTCTGCGGCACCACTCCCCTATTGTCTCCAACGTTTGCAAATGGTCACATTTGCCAACATTCCAAGGGTGCAAACCCGCAGAGGCAAACATTCCATTGGGCGTGACATCAAATTTGTCAATGTTCACCAATTCTACTCCTTCACCGGTTGCGGTGTGTGTGTGAATATTGACAAACGGCACGCTCATTATTCAAAATATTGGTCGAGTTCAGGTGCTCGCGACAATTTTCCGTCGATGGTTACCACGGTCGTTATAGTGGCATCGGCACAAACCTGGCGGTCGGGCAGCAGCAGTATCTTCTGATGGAACAACAACTTAATGCCATCGCGCTCAACTGAAGTGGCCACTATAAACTCGTCGCGGCTGCGCAGCGGATGTTTGTAACGTATGTCGACACGTGCAACCACAACATAAATGTTGCGTTCGACAAGTTCGGCAAAACTGATACCTCGCTCAAGACACATTTCATGGCGGGCATGTTCAAAATAGTGCTGATAATTGGCATTATTCACAATGCCTTCGATATCACATTCGTAGTCGCGAACCTTCATTTTAAGTTCGTGCGTGCTGTTTCCTTCCATATTTACTATTCATTCAGAAAAAAATCGGGGTAAAAGTAATTTTTTTTGGATATCGTTTGCAGTCGCGTAACAATCAGTGTAATAAAGAAATGAATATATTAATTATTGTTAAATAGAACCATGCAAACGTTAGCCTAAAAACTGATTTTTAGGCAGTTGCGGCGAACAGGTGTATATTTGCATCGCAATCGGGAAGGAAAACAACCGGTTGCTACGGAACAGAAGTTTAGTGGTTATTACGTGGTATATAGTTGTGTGGCGAGTTAGCTGAAAAGCGACTCGCTTTTTTTATGCCAAAACGCTTAAATCCAGAGGATTTGAGTAGCGTACAAACACTTTAAAACCTGATTTATCAGACAACGCCTACTTGTCGAAAAACATCATCTTGACTCCGACGGCAAAAAGCAGCACAGCAAAACATTTTTTAACAACGTGCTCCGGCAACCCAACGGCAATTTTCGACGATATGTAACTTCCTACCATAAACGCGCACATTATTATAAGTGCGGCTTTCACATCGACAAAACCAGCCTTGTAGTAGTTGACAACAGCGAAAATGCTGACAGGCGGAAGCATGATGGCCAGGCTTGTAGCCACCGACTGCTGTTGAGTGAACCCCAAAAGATAGACCATGGCCGGAACCATAATAATTCCGCCGCCAATACCCAAAATGCCCGATATTGCGCCAGCTATAACGCCAATCAATATCAGAGCTAAAAACATACCTGTTGACATAATCGAATTTTGAGAGACAAATATATCGATTTTAAGACGCATCGCGAGCTAGTTTTTAAAATTGCTATTTTAGCGGCATGCAAACACCTAACCGCAAAATAGGAATCAAACTGCAAATCCAGATAATTCTTCTGGCTTTGGTAATGCCCGTTGCAGGTGCGCTTTCGGGATGGTACTACGCTTTCCTGATAGCAGAATCGGATTACCCGCTGCTCGTTGCCGCCGCCTGCTTTGGAGTCGGTCTGCTGCTCGACATTATCTGTTATTATGGCAACATTTTCAGTTTCGTTTTCTACAAAATGCCAATTCCATTGGTACTTTCGGTTATTGCATATGAAGTTGCGTCGTTTTTTGTTTCATGGCGGCTGTCTCTTTGCGCTGGCGTTTTAGGCCTTGCCATTGGCATACTGTTCGACTATGCCATAATTTTGGACAAGCCTTTTTATCTGGCCAGAAAAAGAGTTCTTGTCATAGTATATATGTTCTTGTCATTCTTAATGTTAGGAATAATGATGGGCGTCCCCGTGTCGAGTTTTCTACTTGGAATCATGGCAGGCAACTACTATTCACTGCGATATGAAGACGCCGTGTTAAGCAAAGAGCGCCTTCGTCACAACCTACTATCAATAACTATTTTCGTAACAATTGTACTACTTGTTTTCGAAATCGTTTTCGGCTGGCTCATCTGGAATGACGCGCCAAACATAATCGCCTATCTGCAACAAATGACAGGCGCACAAATCACAAGCACCCAACTGCTTCACTTAATTTTCGGATTCGGCACATTGGCTGTCATCATTCAATATCTTATAACTTACTACACTGGGAAAATCCTGCTGCGATATCGGACCATACGATTCCGCAACGCATCAGCGGCATAAAAGTGCATTGCAACTCTCCCACACACACAAATAACAACAATTCATTGCCAATCACCCGGCAGCAAGTCTATCAGCACGGTTTCAATTAATTAATCGAACATCATTAAAAATCGGCTTTTTCCAGCCCTCTAAAAAAGAAAAACGTGTAGAATACACGTTAACGGAAAAAAACGATGATTTTTTAGACATGACCTATAAAACCAACCAATATCTTTGCAGAAACAAGTTTGAGGCATGACTGGAACAGCAAAAAAGGGAAGTAAAAGACGCATAGTATGGCGGCGTGTGTTGCCAATAATAATTGTGCCTATCATTATAGTATTGACTATCAAGAAACTTCCCGATGCTTTTCACCACCGCAAATCGATCGATGAAGTAACAGTTTCCGAATTGTCGCAAAAAGAAGTCAGAGCACTTCGGCGCTACAACAACGAATACCACCTCGAAGTGGCCAGAGACAAGGGCATCGACCGACCATTCAAAAACCACCAACAGCTGCTTGATGACAAATACAGTTATATTATAAAGTATGGTCTGCGCGAAGTTCACGACTGCAAATACTACGAAGTACCGACTCTTACCTATTCAATGCCTTACCTGAAAAAAGAGGCGGCCGATTTTCTTGATGAGCTTGGACGCAGATTTTTCAACACGCTCAAAGACATTGATGTACAAGAATATAGATTTCAACTGTCATCGGTACTGCGAACTGAGGCCGACCAACATGGCTTGCGCAAAAACAACGTAAATGCCACACAAAACAAAACGTCGCACTACTTCGGGTTAACCTTCGACATCGCACAAACATGTTTCTACCCCAAAGGAGGAACAGAACCGATATACTCATACCGGCTACGCAACCTTTTACTTCGCACTCTGATCGAGATGCAAGACGAAGGCCGATGCTACGTGCTGCTGGAAACGCAAACAAAATGCATACATATAACCGTCCGTTAAAATGGTAACGAAGAATACAAAGAAAACAAAAGAGATCATCCTGTTGAACGTGTCGGGCCCCGACAAACCAGGACAAACCGCCTCGTTGACAAACATATTGATGCAATACGACATCAACATTCTCGATATCGGACAGTCGGTCATTCACGACGACTTGAACCTCGGCATATTGTTCGAGGTGCCGGAGGAGGCCGGTTCATCGCCGATTTTGAAAGACATTCTGTTCAAGGCATATGAGCTGGGAGTCAATGTCCGATTCACACCTATTCCCGCAGAACGTTACGCCGACTGGGTGGCCCATCAAGGCAAACCCCGTTACATTGTAACCATCATATCGCACAAACTCAAAGCCGGACATCTTGCGAAAGTCACATCCATCATCGCCGAACAAGGGCTTAACATCGATGCCATAAGCCGTCTGTCGGGACGTACGCCAATTGACGATGTTGAACCACAGTCGAAAGCCGTTGTTGAAATATCGGTGCGCGGCATTCCTTCCGACTTGAAAAAGATGAAATCGGACTTTATGCGAATTTCCAGCGAAAGCAGCCTCGATATTGCCTTTCAAGAAGATAATGTATTCCGCCGCAACCGCCGCCTGATTTGCTTCGACATGGATTCCACATTAATTCAAACAGAAGTTATTGACGAACTGGCACGCTACGCAGGTGTTGGCGACGAGGTCAGCGCCATAACAGCATCGGCCATGCGTGGCGAGATTGACTTCCGCCAAAGTTTTCTGAAGCGCATATCTCTTTTGAAAGGTCTCGATGAGAGTGTAATGAAACAAATTGCAGAAAACCTGCCAATAACCGACGGCGCCGAACGCCTATTTAAAACCCTCAAGCGCTATGGCTATCGAACAGCCATTCTGTCGGGCGGATTCACGTATTTTGGCAACTACCTGAAAAACAAACTGGATATTGACTATGTGTTTGCCAATGAGCTCGAAATTGTGAACGGCAAACTCACAGGCAACAATGTAGGCGACATTGTTGATGGAGCCCGCAAGGCTGAGATTCTGAAACTTCTTGCATTCAAAGAGGACATTCATTTGGAACAGGTTATTGCCGTGGGCGATGGTTCAAATGACCTTCCGATGCTGCAATTGGCCGGGTTGGGAATTGCTTTTCACGCCAAGCCTAAAGTACAAGAGTCCGCACAACACTCCATTTCAGCAGGCGGACTCGACTCAATTCTGTACTTTCTGGGATTCCGCGACCGCGACATAAATCAATAGTCAAACTTACGGAAATTTGCATAGGCGATGCTGTTTTAATGCAACATCGCCTATTTTTTGCGCCATTTTCGGCGACACAATGACGTTTTGCACAAATTTGCATAGCTATGCAAACGTTTTAAAAAAGCCCCTCAAACCCTTACTACAACTAAATTTGGACAAAATTCAACTAAAAACACAAAAATCTGTGCGCATCGTTTGCATAACCATAAAACACTGTTAATCAATGTTATTTTTCTTAAACTTTAAAAGTAATGCGATTTATGCAAACGTTGCATTAAAAATAGCCGGTACAATCGGAAAAAAGTACAATATACTTTTGCATCGAGAAAAAAGAACAAGAACATTTAAAAGACTAAAAGATGAAACTTTTAAAGATTAATGAAGATCGCCTGATGAGATCAGACTACTTCGCAGTTTTGGTTAGTTTAATCACAGCCGCACTTATTATGTTGCCATTACTTTTGTCGGCAAAAAGCAAAGGAAATGAACTTCCTGCTATGACCAAAGTCGAGGACAGCCTTGCATTCCGTTATGTGACTTGCACCCGTGCAGCGATCATCTACACAGCAAGCGACGACACCAAATGCAACCTGTACATCGAAACACTTGACGGTGACGTACTCTACAACGAGGTAATCCGCACCATTGGCAAAAGCACCCGCGTATTCGACTTTCTGAACCTCGAAGACGGCACTTACAAAGTTGCAGCCAAAAAGAACGGCAAGAGCATTGAGCGTACCTTCACCATCAAAGATGGAGAACTCATACATGGAGGACGCGCTGTGGTTGACCCCATCTTCAAAGTGAACGGCACTCGCGCGATTATCGAATTGCCCAACGAGTATGGCAAGGATGTAATGGTAAAAGTGTTGGACTCTAAAGGTGAAGAGCTCTACTCTACAATAGAGAAAAGACAAGTTGTAAAGAACTTTGAATTTTGCAATGTAGAAGCAGGTCTTTACACCGTACTGGTTGATGTTGATGGTGACGATTATCTATTCGACTACAACAAGCAACACTAAAAAACACAAAACAACAGGGAAAAAGAGGCGAACCATAGGGGTTCGCGCTCTACAAAAGATGAGGATTCGAATATCGCGGTCCTTTTTTTTGTGCCTTTTCCGAACCCGACTCACACATTGCAAAATATGCGGACAAACAATGCTTCAAACTACGTTTTTTCGCCAACATTTATAGAACAAACCTTATATTTGCAGCCGAATTCAAAAAACAAAAACAATGAAGGAAATATTATCAATCTCTGGATATTCAGGACTTTTCAAACTGATTTCGAGCACAAAGAACGGTATCATCGTTGAAGACATTGAAACAAAAAAACGTCTGCCGGCCTATACCACTTCAAAGGTTAGCTCGCTGCATGACATCGCCATTTTTAAAGATGACGGCGAGGAAGTTTCACTGACCGAAGTGATGAAAAATATCCGCACAAAAGCAAAATCGGCTGCCGCCATCGACCCCAAAAAGGCCGACAACGAGGCTCTCAAGGCTTACTTTGCCGAAGTGCTTCCAAACTACGACCGCGAGCGCGTTTACGTTTCGCATATCAAAAAAGTGCTGACATGGTACAACCAGTTGCAACGCTGCAACATGCTCGACGTTCTCGACGAAAAGGATGACGAGACAAAATCTGACGAGAAAGAATAAACAATGATAATCAGTTGAAAAAAGCCGTTCCCGAAGGAACGGCTTTTTTTATGCTCTTAAATTGAGGTAAAAAAAACGGGCTCTTTTCAGAACCCGTTTACCTTTAACAATCAAACTTTATACTCTTAAAAAACCTTATTCTTGAGTTGCGTTGTTGTTACCATCGCCACCTTCGCGGTTTCCACGATGGAAGTGTCCGCCGTGACGGTTGTCGCGGTGACGATCGCCACCTTCACGACGTTCACCACGCTCGGGGCGTTCGCGCTCAACATAGCCTTCCGGTTTCGGGATCAGCACTTTGTGCGACAGACGAAGTTTTCCTGCCTTGTCAATCTCGAGCAGTTTGACTTCAATCTCATCGCCTTCCTTCAGACCGGCATCCTCAATCTTCTCAAGACGGCGCCATTCGATTTCCGAAATGTGCAGCAGGCCTTCCTTGCCCGGCAGAATCTCAACAAACACACCGAACTGAACAACCGATTTGATTTTGCCTTTGTAAATCTCGCCTACTTCAGGAACAGCAACAATTCCCTTGATACGTGCGATTGCTGCATCAATTGAATCCTTGTTGGCTGCTACAACCTCAACCTTGCCCTCGTTGTCAACCTCATCGATTGTAATGATGGTACCAGTTGAAGCCTGGATTTCCTGAATAATCTTTCCACCAGGGCCGATAACTGCACCAATGCAATCTTTCGGAATCGACATTGTAACGATGCGCGGTGCGTGCGGTTTCAGGTCGGCGCGTGGTTCGGCAATTGTCTCCTGAATCTTGTCCAAGATATACATACGGCCTTCGTGAGCCTGTGCAAGTGCGTTTTCAAGAATCTCGTACGACAGACCGTCAACCTTGATATCCATTTGGCAAGCGGTCAAACCGTCGCGTGTACCAGTGGTCTTGAAGTCCATATCGCCAAGGTGGTCCTCATCGCCAAGAATATCAGACAGAACAGCGTAGTTGGTACCCTTGTTCTCCGAAATCAGACCCATTGCAATACCCGAAACTGGTTTCTTAATCTGAACACCGGCATCCATAAGTGCCAGAGTACCAGCGCAAACTGTTGCCATTGACGATGAACCGTTCGATTCAAGAATGTCAGAAACAACACGAACAACATACGGGTAGTCTGCCGGAACCATTTTCTTCAATGCGCGGCAGGCAAGGTTTCCGTGACCAATCTCGCGGCGGCCTACACCACGTTGTGCTTTGGCCTCGCCAGTCGAGAACGGCGGGAAGTTATAGTGGAGAAGGAATCTGTCGCGGCCTTGGATAAGTGCCTCATCGACAATCTTCTCGTCGAGTTTTGTTCCCAGAGTAACGGTGCAGAGCGATTGTGTCTCACCGCGGGTGAAGATTGATGAACCGTGAGGACCTGGCAGGTAACCAACCTCCGACCAGATTGGGCGGATTTCGTTGGTTTTGCGGCCATCGAGACGTTTGCCTTCGTCGAGTACGGCGCGGCGCATTGCCTCTTTCTCCACATCGTGATAGTAACGGTCGATGAGAGCGCCTTTGGTTTCGAGCTCCTCATCGGTGAACTGTGCTTTGAACTCGTCGCGGATAGCGGTGAACATCGCCTCACGATGATGTTTGTCAGTGTCGGCGGCGGTTGCCTGAGCGTATGCCTTTGCGTAGCAGGCATCGTGAACTTGCTGACGAAGTTCCTCGTCGTTCTCCTCGTGGCAATATTCGCGTTTAACAGTTTTACCGGCAGCCTCCATCAGCTCAAGCTGAGCTTGGCACTGCGGTTTGATGGCCTCGTGAGCGGCTTTGATGGCCTCGAGCATATCGTGCTCGCTAACCTCGTTCATTTCGCCTTCAACCATCATTATGTTGTCGAGGGTTGCTGCTACAACCAACTCGATATCAGCGTTTTCTGCTTGTTCGAATGTCGGGTCGATGATAAATTTGCCGTTTACGCGGGCAACTCTCACCTCCGAAATTGGTCCTTCGAACGGAATGTCGGAAACTGCCAGAGCAGCAGATGCTGCAAGACCGGCGAAGTTGTCAGGCATATCAACACCGTCCGATGAGTAAAGTGTTACGTTTACAAATGTCTCAGCGTGATAGTTCGATGGAAAGAGCGGACGCAGAGCGCGGTCAATCAGTCGGGCAATCAGAATCTCGTAGTCCGATGCTTTGCCCTCGCGGCGTGTGAATCCGCCGGGGAAACGGCCGTTCGATGCGAATTTCTCTTTGTATTCAACAGTCAGCGGCATAAAGTCGGTGCCGGGAACTGCATCTTGTGCCGAGCAAACGGTTGCCAGCAGCATTGTGCTGCCGCATTTTACCATAACCGCACCGTCGGCTTGTTTGGCCAACTTTCCGGTTTCAATTTCAATCACTCTGCCATCGGGAAGAGCAATTTCTTTCTTTACTATGTTCATAATTCATCCTTTTTGGTCTGTCGGATTCGTCTTTAGGCCGACAAACAATTTATAACTGTGATTTGAAAAAAATCGGATTTCGGTGCGGCGGAATCGCTGCAGAAACGATTATAAACAAAAAAAGGCAACCGAAGTGCCTCTTTTTGTTACTTCCTCAAGTTCAGAGCCTTAATTAGTTCACGATATTTCTCAATATCCTGTTTCTTAAGGTATGCCAGCAAATTGCGACGTTTAC
>JAGCFC010000139.1 GCA_017650325.1 Salinivirgaceae bacterium
CGGATTCTGGCGGCGACCGAAGTGATGAAAAGCCCCGGAATACCCGAAAAGGCACCGGTGGTGAAGGCTCTGCACGAGCATAACATTCCGATTGTGAGCGAGATAGAATTTGCCGCACGCTACACCAACGCCAAAATGATTTGCATCACGGGAAGCAACGGCAAAACCACCACCACGCTTCTCACCTACGAGATTCTGAAAAGCGCCGGACTCAATGTGGGCCTTGGCGGCAACGTGGGCAAGAGTTTCGCCTGGCAGGTGGCCGACTGCAACTACGACTACTACGTGCTGGAATTGAGCAGTTTCCAACTCGACAATATGTACAAGTTCAAAGCCGATGTGGCTATTCTGATGAACGTCACACCCGACCACCTGGACCGCTACGAGTACAAGTTCGAGAACTACCTGAACTCGAAGTTCCGCATCATTCAGAATATGGACAAGAGCGGCTACTTCATCTACTGCGATGACGACCCGGCAACTCTTGAGAAAATTGCCACGCTGACACCCGAAACCAACTGGATTCCGTTCAGCATTGAGCACACGGTTGCCACCGGCGCCGACCTTACCGACAACGGACAAACATTTAACATTCACCTTAATACCAATAACGACTTTACTATGAATATCAACGACTTATCATTAAGCGGAAAGCACAACACTTACAATTCAATGGCCGCTGCAGTGGCCGCCAACGTGCTCAACATCAGAAAAGAAACCATTCGCGAGTGCCTGACAAGTTTCAAGGGCGTCGAGCACCGTCTTGAGCCGGTTCTGAAAGTTCACCAAATTGAGTTCATCAACGACTCAAAGGCAACCAACGTGAACAGCGCATGGTACGCTCTCGAGAGTATGAAGCGCCCCACCATCTGGATTGTAGGCGGCACCGACAAGGGCAACGATTACTCGACCCTGATTCCGCTTGTGAAACAGAAGGTTAAGGCCATTATCTGCCTTGGCGTTGACAATACGAAGATTCACGCCGCCTTCGACGGAGTTGTTGACCACATTATCGACACACAATCGATGGAGCAAGCCGTGAAATCGGCCTACTATATGGGCACCGACGGCGACGCCGTTCTGCTCTCGCCCTGCTGCGCAAGCTTCGACCTGTTCGAGAACTACGAAGACCGCGGACGGCAGTTCAAGGCAGCGGTGAGGAATTTATGATTTAGGATTTTAAGGCATAAGGGATAAGGCAAAAGGCATAAGACGCGGTTAGCGTTAGCGTTTTAGTTTTCGTTGAAAAATGAAAGAGAAGTTCCTGAAATATTTCAAAGGCGATACACCCATCTGGATAATAATATTCATATTATCCCTGGTGTCGATGCTGACTGTCTATAGCGCGACAGGCACATTGGCATACAAGAAGATGGGCGGAAACACTCTTTTCTACCTCATCCGTCACGGAGGATTCCTGATGTTTGGCATAGGTATCATCTTTGCCGTGCACAGGATCGATTTCAGAATTTTCAAGAAACTGACCAGACTCCTATTATACTTTAGTGCCGGACTATTGATATTCACGCTGTTATGTGGTGTAAACCTCAACTCGGCATCACGGTGGGTATCGATATTTGGTGTGCAATTCCAAACATCCGACTTGGCCAAAATCACGCTGGTGATGTACGTGGCCATGATTCTGGGCGACAATCAGGACCGAATTGAGGACCCCAATGCCGCCTTCTGGCCTATTATCAAATGGGTGGGGATCATCTGCCTTCTGATTTTTGGTGCTGACTTCTCAACAGCCGCCATGTTGTTCCTAATCTGTTGTGTAATGATGTATATCGGCGGCATCAAACCCTTATTGTTGGCCAAACTTTTCGGTTGCATATTGGCGGGGTTGGTCGTTATGCTACTGCTTGCATACACTGTTCCGCAAATTAGCAACATTGGCCGTGTGGCGACAATAAAAGCCCGTATCGAGAGTTTTGTGGGCAAAGGCGAGCACAGCGATGCAGAACACGATTTTCAGGCTGACCACTCAAAGATGGCAATCGTCCACGGCGGCATCATCGGACAAGGACCTGGCAACAGCACGCAGCGCAACTTCCTGCCACACCCCTATTCCGACTTCATATTCGCCATAATTGTTGAAGAATATGGCATTGTAGTCGGTTCATTCGTGATGCTGCTCTATCTGTTTTTACTATACCGTATAAGGGTTATTGTGAAAGGCTGCCGAAGTTCGTTCGGCACGTTCATCTGTACCGGATTGGGAATCAGCCTTGTTGTCCAGGCATTCATCAACATGGGTGTGGCTGTGAACATATTTCCTGTAACAGGACAGACATTGCCGCTTGTAAGCATGGGCGGTACATCTGTTGTTTTCACAAGTCTGGCATTAGGTATTATCCTTAATGTAAGCCGCCACACTGAAGGCGGCGACCTTGCATTGCAAGAGAATGATATAGAGAAAAAAGAAAAACCAACTGACAATTAACAATATGGACAGAAAACGTTACATTATCAGCGGCGGAGGAACAGGCGGACACATTTTCCCCGCCATATCAATAGCAAGGGCCATCAAACGAAGTGACCCGGCGGCCGACATTTTGTTTGTCGGAGCACACAATCGTATGGAGATGGAAAAAGTTCCTGCTGCCGGATTCAAGATTGTAGGACTGCCGATTGCCGGCTTGCAACGCGGCTCGATAGGCAAGAACCTCACCTTCCTTCCAAAACTTTTTGTGAGCATCCACAAATGCCGTAGTATTCTACGTGAGTTCAAACCTAACGCTGTTGTAGGCGTAGGCGGCTACGCAAGCGGTCCGCTGCTTTACACCGCCCAGCGCATGGGCATTCCCACGCTCATTCAGGAGCAGAACAGTTACGCAGGATTAACCAACAAACTGCTGGCAAAACGCGCAAAACGCATATGCGTAGCTTATGAAGGCATGGAACGGTTCTTTGCCGCCGACAAGATTGTGCTTACCGGAAACCCTGTACGACAGGATCTTCAAGATATAAAACCGAATCAGCCTGAAGCCTTTAAGTTCTTCAATCTGAGTCAAGGTGGAAACATGAAGACACTGCTCGTTATTGGAGGCAGTTTAGGCGCCCGCACCATAAACGAGTGTATAGGCAACAATCTCGACATACTTATTCGCAAGAAGATACAAGTAATATGGCAAACCGGCAAAAACTACTACGACCGCGCCATCGAGGAAGCGTCGCAGTATAACAGCAAAAACATTCATGTCTATCCGTTTATCAACCGAATGGACTATGCGTATTCCGCTGCCGACGCCATTATTTCGCGCGCCGGAGCAGGAACAATATCGGAACTATGCCTTGTTGGCAAACCCGTCATTTTAGTGCCCAGCCCTAATGTGGCGGAAGATCACCAAACTAAAAACGCTGCGGCACTTGTCAAGAACAACGCCGCGCTGATGGTTACCGACAAAGAAGCTCCCGACACGCTTATATCGCAAACCATACGTCTGCTTGAGCAAGACGAGCAGCAGGTACGTCTGCGCATCAACATCAAAAAGATGGCCTTGCCGAATGCCGACGAGGTTATCTGTAATGAAGTTTTGAAAATCGCATTATGAAGAAACTGACCGACTATAATAAGGCTTTTTTTGTAGGCATTGGCGGCATTGGAATGAGCGCTCTTGCCCAATGGTTTATGCGTACCGGTTACATGGTTGGCGGCTACGACCGCTCGTCGTCTGACATCACTAACAGGCTCGAGGCCGATGGTGCGCTGACAACTTTTGAAGATGACACCGATACCATTGCCGACACGTTCAAAACCGATGTCGAAAAAACACTTGTTGTCTACACCCCGGCCATCCCCGACGACAGCACCATACTCAACTTCTTCAAAACCAATGGTTACGATGTTGTAAAACGTTCGGTGGCGCTGGGCATCATAGCACAAGACAGCTATGCCGCATGTGTAGCCGGAACCCACGGCAAAACGTCGATTTCGACAATGACAACCTGCATTCTGGACCAGACGCAGATTGGCGTGAACGCCTTCTTGGGCGGCGTGAGCAAGAATTTCAACACCAATGTTGTCATCAAGCCCGAATCGCCATGGGTAGTGATTGAGGCCGACGAGTTCGACCGCTCGTTCCTGACGCTCTACCCGCACATTGCGCTCATCAGCGCTATGGACGCCGATCATCTCGACATCTACGGCAACAAAGCTGAGGTTGAGAAGGCTTTTGCGAAATTCGTGGGGCAGGTGAAGCACGACGGAGTGGTGATTATCAAGAAAGGAGTCAAACTTGACCACAAGGCCAACGAGGGCGTGAAATATTACTCGTATGCGCTTGACAGTGAGGCCGATTTCTACGCAAAAAACATTCATATCGAGAATGGTGAATATGTTTTCGACATTGTAACGCCAAACGGTGTTATTGCTGATGTGAAGCTGGGAATGCCTGCGCTCTACAACGTTGAGAACGCTGTGGCGGCAACGGCTGTGGCAATGTTTGCCGGTGCGTCGGAAAACGAGATTCGGTTCGGTCTGGCTGGATACGCCGGTGTGCGCCGCCGCTTCGACGTGCGCTTCAAAAACGCCGACCTTGTATTCATCGATGACTATGCGCACCACCCCGAGGAGATTAAGGCCTGCCTGCGCTCGGTACGCGATTTCTACCCCGGCAAGCCCGTGACGGTGATGTTCCAACCTCATCTTTACTCGCGTACTCGCGATTTTGCCGATGAGTTTGCGGCCGCCCTCGATATGGCCGACCGTGTCATCATCACCGACATTTACCCCGCCCGCGAATTGCCTATCGAGGGCGTTTCGAGCGAGATGATTCTGGAACGTATGAAATTGAAAGACAAAATGTTCTGTCCGTTCGATAAATTGGAGAACGAAGCTGTTAAAATCAAATCTGGTGTGCTACTCACAATGGGTGCCGGAAACATCGACACTCTTATTGAACCGATACATCAGGCGATGATTAAATAATCACAAGGGGTAAGTTAATAAGTTATAAGCTAACAAGTTGACAACTTAAAAAAAGCATAAGATATTTAGGATTCGGAAAATAGGATTTGACTTATAGTCTAGCGGATATCAAAAATATGAAAGAGAAACTGAAATCAGCAATTATCTGGACACTGCTCATCGGCTACACGGTGGCGGTACTCTGGATTGTGGGGGACGAGACTGACAAAGTCCGTGTCAGCGCTGTATCAGTGCGTATCAGCGACAATTCCAGCAACAAATTCATAACCGAATCTGACGTAACACAAGCGCTTGAAAAAGAGAACATCAAGCTTGTTGGCATGTTGATGGATTCGATCAACATTCACTATTTGGAAGACATTCTGACGCACAACAACAAGTCAATCAACAGGGCTGAAGTTTACCGCACAATGAATGGCGAGATTGGTGTGAATGTTGAGCAACGACGCCCGATAATGCGCATTATCAACCCCAACGGCGACAGCTACTACATTGACGCCAACGGGCAGGTGATGCCTTTGAGCAAGAAATACACGGCACACGTGATTGTGGTTAACGGCAACCTGAACGAGCCATATATGGACCATGTGGGCGAAAACATGCTTCGCCAGCAGCTAAAAGCCGACAAATCGACAGGAGAACTTCTCCCCGACTTGTTCAAACTGGTGTATTTCATCAATAGCAACCGCTTCTGGAAAGCGCAGATTGAGCAAATATACATCAACAGCAAAGGCGACATTGAACTTGTGCCGCGCGTGGGTAACCACACAATCATTTTAGGCACGGTTGACAACATGCGCGAAAAATTCGAGAACCTTGAGGCTTTCTACGAGCAAGGGCTCTCGCGTTACGGATGGAACAAATACAAAACAATAAATCTTAAATTCAAAAATCAAATAGTTTGTACTAAAAGGACATAGGGTATGGAACAGCAAAACGAAAACATCATTGCAGCGATTGATGTCGGCACGACAAAAATCGTGGCGCTTGTGGGCCAGAAAGACAGCGAAGGCCACATTGAAGTTATTGGCTACGGCCGCACCGAATCGAAAGGCGTCCGCCGCGGCGCGGTACTCAACATTGAGGAGGCCACAAACTCAATCCGCACCGCTGTGCAGCAAGCCGAAGCACAATCGGGTTACAAGATTACCGAAGCTTACGTAGGCATTGCAGGACAACATATTCGCAGTCAGCGGTTTACACAGACCAAAAACCGTAATTGGGCCAACGATGCCATTTCACAAAACGATGTTGACGCTCTGATTAACCAGATGCGCGAGGTGCCGACCGAGATGGGAGAAGAGGTGCTGCACATTCTGCCACAGAAATACAAGGTTGACGACGAAGATGACATCACAAATCCTGTCGGAATTTCGGGCAAGAAACTGGAGGGCGATTTCCATATTGTGTTCGGCCAAATGGCGGCTGCCAACAACCTGCGCCGCTGCGTCGAGAAAAACGGAATCAAGGTTAAAAGACTGATTCTTGAGCCTTTGGCTTCGGCCACAGCCGTACTCTCAAGCGACGATAAAGAACTTGGCGTTGCGCTTGTCGATATTGGCGGCGGCACCACCGATGTAGCTGTCTTCAAAAACGGACAAATCTTCCATACCGCTGTTATTCCGTTTGGTGGCGACATCATTACAAGCGACATCAAAGAAGGCTGCAAAATACTTGAGCGTCAAGCCGAAAGTCTGAAAGTGCAATGCGGACAGGCCATTGTCACGCCCAACATCAAGAACAAAGTGGTAGCCATACCTGGTTCCGGCGGCCTCAAACCGAAGGAAATATCGCTCGACTATTTGGCAATGATAATCCAGGCCCGAATGAACGAAATAATCGCCACCGTGAAACAAATTTTGGAGAGCGCTGGCGTGAAAGATAGTTTGGGAGCAGGCGTGGTGTTGACTGGTGGCGGCGCAATGCTGCGCCACATTACGCACCTGTTTGCATACGGCACGGCACTTGAACCTCGCATTGGTGTGCCAAGCCTGTATATAAAATCTAAAATCGAAGCTGTGACAACATTACCAAGCAACGCAACTTCAATTGGTCTGTTGATGATGGGTTTCGACAACAATCTGAACGACGGCATCAACAACAGTCTTCGGTTTGAAAAGGATGAAAAGGTAAACGAAACCGCAGAGGCTGAATTCGCTATAAACGAAAAACCTGCTGAAGGCAAAAAAGAAAAGCCGAAAAAAGGAAAGGCCATTGAAAAAATAACAAGTGCATGGAATACAGCTTTTGACTGGCTGACAACTGTTGAAGACAAACAATTATAACTCAAAAAAACATACAACTATGGAAAATGAACTCATGAATTTTGGTTTTGAGAAAGGCAACTCAAACATAATTAAAGTGATAGGCGTAGGCGGAAGCGGCGGTAACGCTGTCAACCACATGTTCAACAAAGGCATCAACGGTGTCGATTTCGTGGTGTGCAACACCGACGAGCAGGCTCTGCGCAACAGTCCCATCGACAATAAGATACAATTGGGCACTACACTCACTCAAGGTCTGGGTGCCGGAAACGAGCCTAATCAAGGTCGCGAGGCTGCACGTGAGAGTTATGACGACATTGCCGAAATGTTGTCGCATAATGCAAAAATGGTGTTTGTGACAGCCGGCATGGGTGGCGGCACTGGTACGGGTGCGGCTCCTGTCATTGCCCAACAGGCCAAGGATATGGGCATTCTGACCGTGGGCATTGTAACACTACCTTTCCGCTTTGAGGGCAACAAGCGCAAACGCAATGCAATAGAAGGTTTGAAAGAAATGCGAAAAAGTGTTGATGCTCTTTTGGTTATCGATAACGAAAAAATCCGCGAGATATATGGCGACTGCCGCTCTTCGCAAGCGTTCGGCTATGCCGACGACATTCTGACACTTGCCGCCAAAGGCATTGCCGAGATTATCACAGTCCACGGCATTATCAACGTCGACTTTGCCGATGTGAAAACTGTTATGACCGATAGCGGTATTGCCCTTATGGGTTCGGCAAGCGCAACTGGCGAAGGCCGCGCCATCGAGGCAATCGAAAAGGCCATGCACTCGCCATTGCTGTGCAACAACGACATCCGCGGTGCAAAAAATATCCTGCTCAACATCATCTCGAGCAGCGAGCACGAATCGACAATGGACGAGGTTTGCGGCATCAACGACTACGTGCAGGAGGCTGCCGGCAACAACGCCGACATTATCTGGGGTAACACCATCGACGACTCGCTGGGCGAGGCTTTGAGCGTGACGGTCATCGCCACTGGTTTCGAAGATGACAGCTTGAGCGATTTTCTGCCAGAGCAACCAAAAAAGAAAGAGGTTGAGGTACTGCGCGACGAGCCGAAAGTAAACATCAATGTTGAGAAACCGGCAAAAGGCGTTGAAACAGGCTTCCAGACAAATTTCCCAACCAACGACCCCGACAAAATCGAGCGTGTGGTGCTTGAGGACATAACACCGATGGACTACGAAAAACGTCAGGCCGTACTCGACTTTGGGCAAGGCGACAACTCGCTGCAAAACTCTTTCACACAGGCAAAGCCTCTGCGCTACGGAACCGAGCAGGACGTGCTTGACATGGAAAGTCAGCCTGCCTATATGCGGTTGCGCAAACAGGCACAAGATCAGGAACCAGCAGCCGATAGCGGTCAGCCGCAAATGTCGCACATGACACTCTCGAGCGATGGCAAACTGCGCGAGAACAACTCATTTTTGTTCGATAACGTAGATTAACGAAACGAAAACTGAAAACGTAAAACAGAGGCGCACCGTGGTGCGTCTCTACTTTAAACTTACAACTTAAAAACTTATAACTCAAAATGATAGAATTTACAGCCGCACAAATTGCCGAAGCACTGAAGGGCGAAGTTGTTGGAAACGCCGATGTGAAGCTGCGCGATGTGGCAAAGATTGAAGAAGGCCGCGAGGGTGCTCTGTCGTTCCTTGCCAACCCGAAATACATCCATTACATCTACACCACCAAATCATCAGCAGTGCTGGTGAACCGCGATTTCAAACCCGAAGAGCCGGTGCAGACCACACTAATCTATGTCGATAACGCCTATGAGGCTTTCGCTTCGCTGCTCGACATGGTGGCCGAGGCTGTCATTCCGCGCAAGAACGGCATTGAGCAGCCTTCGTTCATCGATCCGTCGGCAACCTACGGCGAGGGCTTGTATCTGGGCGCTTTCGCCTACATCGGTCCCAACGCCAAAATCGGCAAGAACGTGAAGATTTATCCGCAATGCTATATTGGTGACAATGTGAAGATTGGCGACAACTGCATTCTCTATCCTGGCGTGAAAATCTACTACAACTGCGTGATTGGCAACAACGTTACGCTGCACGCCGGCATCTCAATCGGTGCCGACGGCTTCGGCTTCGCCCCCAACGCCGACAACAACTACAAGAAGATTCCGCAGATTGGCAACGTGATTATCGAAGATTACGTTGAGATTGGCGCCAACACTTGTGTTGACCGCTCGACAATGGGTTCAACCATCATTCATAAGGGCGTGAAACTCGACAACCTTGTGCAAGTGGGCCACAACGTGCAAATTGGCGAGAACACCGTAATGTCGGCACAATGCGGCATTGCAGGCTCAACAAAGATTGGCCGCAACTGCATGTGCGGTGGCCAGGTAGGCTTTGCACCACACATCAGCATTGCCGACGGCACTCATATCGGTGCACAGTCTGGACTCAATGCACCAATCACAACCGAAGGCACCGCAATCATCGGCTCGCCCGTGCAGAACTACAAGGACTGGCTGCGCTCGAGCGTGCTGTTCCGCAGACTGCCTGAGCTTGCCAAACGACTCGACAACGTCGAGAAACAGCTTGCGCAGAAATAATTGTGTGAAAACAATACAATGAAGCGCCCTGTCTTGGCTTCGGGATGGGGCGTTTCTATTTATTGATTAATTGATTTACTGATTGATTTACTGAATAACTGATTGATTGTAGAGTTGACTATCAAACTTAACTTTCTCAACAGCGGAGCGCTAAACTCTTCCCCCCTCACCTCTTAAACCCTAAATCAATTATCTTTGCAGCAAAGAGCAATAACAATATGAAGCAAATAAAGATTTTCAGGAATGGCGAAACAACACTCGCCAAATCGTTTCTGAACGTGGCGTTCGACATCGCCCTTGTCTATTTCTGCTACTTTCTGTGCCGTGTGGTTTTTCTGGTGGCCAACTACAGCTACTACGAAGGCAAAATACTGACCGACAACTTTTTCAACCTTGTCAAAGGCTCGCTTGTTTTCGACACGGCCGGTATCATTTATATGAACCTGCTCTTTTTCGCACTTGCGCTTTTCCCTCTACATTTCAAAGAGACGAGCCGCGTCTACGGCATCATTGTCAAATCGGCCTACGTTGTTCTCAACACCATCGGCGTGGTGGCAAACCTTTGCGATGTGGTCTATTTCCGCTACACGGGACGGCGCACCACCGGTACGGTCTTCGCCGAATTCAGCAACGAAGACAATCTGACTTCGGTTTTTGCCACCGAAACTCTGCACTCGTGGTACTTGGTTATTGTTGGCGTCGGTATTTTGCTGATGCTGATTGTTCTATATCAGAATCCGCTTGTCGAGAAGAAGATTTCGGGCGCTTTGGGCTACATTAAATATTACGTAACAAGAGCTGTGTTTATGACTGCCCTTTTGCTTTTGTGCATTGCCGGAATACGCGGCGGAATCGACCGTAGCACCCGCCCTATAACTATCAGTAATGCGAATCAATACGTAAGCAGTCCGGTTGAAGCGCCACTCATTCTGAACACACCTTTCTCGCTGATTCGCACACTCAACAAAAAACCGTTTGTAACTCCGGCATATTTTCCGCAAGAGCAACTCGAAGACATCTTCACTCCCGTGCACCAACCAGTCGACAGCATTGTGCAAAACGCACCGGGCAAGGGGCGCAACGTGGTTGTAATCATTATCGAGAGTTTTGCGCGAGAGTTCATCGGCACTTACAACCCCGAGCTTGAAGATGGTAATTATCAAGGATATACACCGTTTATCGATAGTTTGATGCAGCATAGTCTCTGGTTCTACGACAGTTTTACAAACGGCCGCAAGAGCATCGACGGAATGCCTAGCGTTTTGAGCAGCATCCCCTACTTTATCGAGCCGTTCTTCCTCACTCCCGCCGCCCTCAACACACTCGACGGACTGGCAGTTGAGCTGAAGAACAAAGGCTACTATTCGGCGTTCTTCCACGGCGCAAAGAACGGCAGCATGGGTTTTGAGGCTTTTGCCCGCGCCACTGGATTCGACGACTATTTCGGCCGCACCGAGTTCGACCAATGCCCCGATTTCGGCGGAGAATCGGAATTCGACGGTTTCTGGGCCATTTGGGACGAGCCGTTCCTGCAATTCTACTGCCAGCAGATGTCGCAGTTCAAAGAGCCTTTTATGACGGCTGTTTTCACCGCATCGAGCCACCATCCCTATCAGATTCCAGACAAGTATGTTGACCGTTTTCCTGAGGGACCGCTGCCCGTTCACAAGGGCATCCGCTACACCGACTACTCGCTGCGCCGCTTCTTCGACGAAGCCCGGAAACAACCGTGGTTCAACAACACCGTTTTTGCCATCTGCAGCGACCACACCAACCTGACCGACCACGCCGAATATCAGACCGATTTAGGTGTTTTCACCGGTCCAGTCATCTTCTACGCTCCTGGCGACACCACACTCACAGGCGGCCGCAAGGGTATTGCGCAGCAAATCGACGTTATGCCAACCATTCTGAACTATCTTGGCTACGACCAGCCGTATGTTGCTTTCGGTCAAGACCTTTTGAACACACCCGAATCCGATAAATTCGCTGTGAGCTACTGCAACGGCACTTACCAGATTGTAATGAACGGCTACCTTCTGCAATTCGACGGCAATCAGACAAAAGCCGTTTACGCCTTGAGCGACAAGTTGTTAGAAAACAATCTTATCGGTCAAGTCGAAGGTCAGCAACAGATGGAGACCAAACTGAAAGCCATCATTCAGCAGTATATGAGCCGGATGAACGAGGACAGAATGGTTGCCGAAAAGGATTAAAACAGCATTACAAACGGATGACAGTCAGTTCTTTTAGTCCGTTAGCCGTACACAAAAAAGGCTTGCCGGTTGGCAAGCCTTTTTATATTCAATCGATTGATTCTTACAGTGTTCTCTTAACCTCTGTCTCCTCGTAAACCTCAATCACATCGCCAACTTTAATGTCGTTGTACTTGTCGATGTTCAAGCCGCACTCCATGCCTGTGAGCACCTCTTTGGCATCGTCTTTGAAGCGCTTGAGTGAGCCAAGTTCGCCGGTGTAAACCACAATACCATCGCGGATAACGCGCACTTTCGATGTGCGTTTAACCTTACCGTCACGGACAAAGCAACCGGCAACCGAACCAACCTTCGAAATCTTGAAGACTTCGCGAATCTCAACTGTACCGATAACCTCTTCTTTGATTTCAGGCGAAAGCATGCCTTCCATTGCATCCTTCACCTCGTTGATAGCATCGTAGATGATTGAGTACAAGCGGATATCCACCTGCTCGCGTTCGGCCAGCTTGCGCGCATCCATTGAGGGGCGCACCTGGAATCCAACGATAATGGCATCGGATGCGGCGGCCAACGTAACATCGGACTCCGAAATCTGACCAACGGCCTTGTGAATAACGTTGACTTGAATTTCGGGTGTCGAAAGTTTGATGAGCGAATCCTGCAAAGCCTCTGCCGAACCGTCAACGTCGGCCTTGACAATGATATTGAGCTCGTGGAAGTCGCCAATGGCCTTGCGGCGGCCAACCTCAGCCAATGTAAGGTGTTTTTGGGTACGCAAGCCCTGCTCGCGTTGCAACTGCATGCGGCGGTTGGCAATGTCGCGGGCCTCCTTGTCGCTGCCCACAACGTTGAATTTGTCGCCGGCCTGCGGTGCACCGTTCAAACCAAGAATCAGTGCCGGTGTTGACGGACCTGCCTCATTAATCTTGCCGCTGCGCTCATTGTACATGGCCTTAACGTGGCCGGTGAAACTTCCGGCAAGCACAATATCGCCCACTTTCAAAGTACCGTTCTGTACAAGCACTGTGGTCACATAGCCACGACCTTTGTCCAATGCTGACTCAATAACCGTTCCCGAAGCCAGTTTGTTCGGATTAGCCTTAAGGTCGAGCAATTCGGCCTCGAGCAGCACCTTGTCGAGCAGCTCGGCAACGTTGATACCTTTTTTGGCCGAAATGTCCTGCGACTGATATTTGCCGCCCCACTCCTCAACCAAAAGGTTCATGTTGGCCAAAGCCTCTTTTATCTTGTCTGGGTTTGCACCCGGTTTATCTATCTTATTGATTGCAAACACAATCGGAACGCCAGCAGCTTGCGCGTGGTTAATAGCCTCAATGGTCTGCGGCATTATGCTGTCGTCAGCGGCAATCACAATAATCACAATATCAGTAATTTGAGCACCACGGGCACGCATTGCGGTGAACGCCTCGTGACCCGGAGTATCGAGGAAGGTGATGGTCTTGCCGTTCTTCAACACCACGCTGTAGGCACCAATGTGCTGGGTAATACCTCCGGCCTCGCCCGCAATCACGTTGGCGTTACGGATATGGTCGAGCAACGATGTCTTACCATGGTCAACGTGGCCCATCACAGTGATGATTGGCGGACGCGGAACCAAATCCTCCTCTTTGTCCTCCTCATCAGCGATGGCGTCAAGCAGGTCGGCGCTTACAAACTGCATCTTGTAGCCGAACTCATCGGCAACAAGAGCCATTGTTTCAGCGTCAAGTCGCTGATTGATAGACACAAACAAACCAAGGTTCATACAGGTTGAGATGACTTCGGTCACCGAAACGTTCATCATTGTGGCCAACTCGTTGACCGATACGAACTCGGTGACTTTAAGCACCATCTTTTCTGCCTCTTGGCGCTCTATCTCCTCAGCCGATTTCTGTCTAACATCCTCGCGTTTCTCGCGGCGGTGAACGCTGGTTTTGCTCTTGCCCTTCGGGGCTTGCAGACGTGCCAGAGTGTCTTTAATCTGCTTCTGCACATCCTCCTCGTTCACCTCCTTTTTCAGGAATTTCGATGCACCCTTGGCACCTTTTCCGCCCTTGCCGCCTTTGCCGTTATCCATTGGCATACCAACGTCAACACGGTCTTTTTGTATGCGTTTGCGTTTTTTCTTCTTTCCAAACTCATCACCACTGCCCGGACCTACGAATTTGCGGTCGTTCAAGTCGATTTTTCCAACCACATTCGGTCCCTGGAGTTTCTCAACCTTTGTATTGATAAACTCAGGCTCCTCACGCTGCAGCTGGCGATCGTCTTTCCTATTCTGGTTTTGACCCGGTTGCGATTGCTGAGTCTGCTGAATCTTACGTGTTTGAGCCTCACGCTCCTTGCGCTCCTTAGCCTTCTCCTCTTTCGATTTTTTAGCCGGACGTGTTTTGGTGTTGAGCGAATCCAACTCAATCTTGCCCAAAATCTTCACATCCTTGACCGGCTCCACTTTTGTTCTGATAAGTTCCGGTTCAGGTTGCTTCTGTTTCGGCGGCTCTGGTTTAGGCGTTGCCGTTGCCACAGCCTGATTTTTGACTGGCGCCGGTTCGGCTTTCTTCTCCGGTTTCTTGTTCAGGTCGATTTTGCCAATCACGTTCGGACCCTGCAGTTTCTCAACTTTCGTGTCAACAAACTCCTCTTTCTTGACCTGAGCCGGTTCTTTCTTAGTTGATTCCGGCGCTGGTACCGAAAACTCATCGTCGGCATAAATCGATTCTTTTTTCGCCCTCATGGCGTTCAGCTCGATTTTTTCCGAAGCCTCTTTGACTTTGATGTCAGAACTGTATTCCTTCTGCAGTATTTGGAACACATCGTATTCTATTTTTGTGTTGGGGCCGTCGTCGGCGGCAATTCCCTTTTTCCGCAGAAAATCGAGCACAGTGTTGACACCTACGCCAAAGTCGCGTGCTATTTTACTTAATCTCAATGGTTTGTAATCTGTCATTTGCTTCTTATAGAGTTTGTTAATTAACCGGAAATCTAAATTTTATAATAGTTACCGTTATTCGAATTCAGCTTTCAAAATTCTAACGACATCGTTGATTGTACTCTCTTCGAGGTCGGTGCGGCGCACCAATTCTTCAGGCGTGATTTCCAGAACGCTCTTAGCCGTATCGCATCCGATGGCTTTGAGGGCATCGAGTACCCATCCATCGATTTCATCAGCAAATTCCTCAAGATCAACATCTTCCTCATCTGACGATTCACGATAAACATCAATCTCATAACCTGTGAGCTGACTGGCCAACTTGATGTTTGAACCGCCTTTGCCAATGGCCAGCGACACCTGGTCGGGTTGCAGATAAACATCGGCCTTTTTGGTCTCCTCGTTTATCTTTATCTGCGACACTTTAGCCGGGCTCAGAGCACGTGTGATGTATAGCGAAAGGTTATTTGTGTAGTTGATTACATCGATATTCTCGTTACGCAACTCGCGGACAATACCATGGATGCGGGCTCCCTTCATACCAACGCAGGCTCCAACCGGGTCGATGCGCTCGTCGTACGACTCAACGGCCACCTTGGCGCGCTCACCTGGGATACGCTTGATGTTTTTGATGGTGATAAGTCCGTCGAAGATTTCAGGAACCTCAAGTTCGAACAGACGCTCAAGGAATATCGGACTTGTACGCGACAAGATTACCAGCGGAGTGGCATTGCGCATCTCTACGCGGACAACCGCTGCGCGAACGCTATCGCCCTTGCGGAAGTAGTCCGACGGAATCTGCTCCGTCTTAGGCATTATAAGCTCGTTGCCATCATCGTCAATAATCATTATCTCCTTTTTCCAAACCTGATAAACTTCACCGGTTACAATCTCGCCGATGCGGTCTTTGTATTTGGCGTAGAGTTGGTCTTTCTCAAGTTCCAGAATGCGGGTTGTCAGATTCTGACGTAGTGTGAGGATGGCTCGACGGCCGAAATCCTTCATCTTAACCTCATCCGACACTTCCTCGCCAACCTCATAGTCGGCGTCGATTTGCTTGGCCTCAGTAAGCGATATCTCTTTGTTCGGGTCTTTCAGCAACGCGTCTTCAACAACTTCGCGGTTGCGCCAAATCTCAAAGTCACCCTTGTCGATGTTGATGATGATGTCGAAATTCTCATCGGTGCCGTACTGTTTTACCAGTGTGCTGCGGAACACGTCTTCCAAAACCCTCATCATTGTGGGGCGGTCAATGTTTTTCAGTTCTTTAAACTCTGAAAATGTGTCGGTTAGATTTAGATTTTCCATTTTTGATTATTCTAAAAAATTATTGTTTCCTTAACTGATTTAATTTCGCTGAAGGCGTAAGGTTCTGTTTTAACGATTTTTACAGGACGTTTGGCACCTTCGGGTTTTTCTTTTGTCTCATATTCGAGCAGAATGCCCTCGCTACTGACTTCGCGCAGAATCCCGTTGAGTTTGATTCCGCTGTTGAACAACACTTCAATTGTTCCGTTCAGGATTTTTGTGTACTGCTGCAGCACTTTGAGCGGCTGCCCCACACCGGGCGACGACACCTCAAGCGCAAAATCCTCCGCCTCGCGGTTAAGTTGCGACTCGATATACTGGCTCAGCACCACGCAAGTGTCAACCGAAATGCCCTCGGGTGAGTCAACTGTGACGGTGATGTTGTTTTGCGTATCGACCTTCACCTCAACCAGAAACAAATCGGTGCCTTCAATGCGGCCCTGAACAATCTCTTCAATCTGTTTTTTCTCTATCATAGTTTTCTGTAATAAAACAGGGGACTTGCTTGCCCCCTGAATCAATTCTCCACAAAAACGCCGCAAATATACGCATTTATATGATATGTGCAAATGAATTATTTAGGGTGTTGGGGATTGGGTGTTAGGTGTTGGTGTAAAGTTTAAGGTGTAAAGTTTAAGGTGTAAAGTTTAAGGTGTAAAGTTTAAGGTGTAAAGAGTAATGTAATTAGTTATCTTTGCAGTCTCATTTGGATAACCGCTCGACGAGCGGCAGTCCCCACGGGCGATTCCCCCTGCAAGTGGTACTTTAGCGGCTCTATCCAGAATGACAAATCCAAGCGTGGGGACTTGGATTGATTTAGCCGGATTCGTTCCGGCTTTTTTGTGTCATTACTCCATCATCTCCACACTTTACTCCTTACTCTCTACTCTTTACACTCTACTCACTACACCTTACTCACTTATAATACTCCTCAAACGCCCCAAACACCGGTGTCAGCGACGATTGGTTCTGCACAACCTTCACGCTGTCAGTTAGTTTGCGCACAAAGGCCTCGAGTTTGGTCATATACTCCTGCTCACCGATTTCGCCGTTGGCCACCATTGTAAGGCCTTTTTCCCAACTTGCTGTCAGTTCGGCGTTTAGCAGCGGCCGTATCGACGCGTTAACAACCTCATAAACAATCTCGCCCAACTTGGCGGGGGTCACAATCTGCGTCTTTTTGTTCAGGTTCAGATAGTCGATATTCACCAATTTCTTCAAAATCTCGGCGCGGGTGGCACTTGTACCAATGCCGCTTCCCTTGATTTGTGCCCGAAGCTCTTCGTCTTCAATCAGTTGACCAGCGTTTTCCATTGCCAGAATCAGCGAACCTGAATTGTAGCGCTTCGGCGGCGACGTCTCGCCCTCTTTCAACTCATATCCGA